>NZ_CP047292.1 GCF_018279165.1 Falsirhodobacter algicola
ATCAGGGGGTCGTGGGGCAGCGGCCGCACCGCGTGGCCAGCTTCGGCGGGCGCAAGAAGTACATCCCGTCGCGGCGTCCCTCCGGTCGTCCGGCCTTCCTCGATCAGAAGCTGCCCCGCTGGAACAGCATCGAAGACGCATTCTCGGGCGAGGCGGACATCATCGACTATCAGACCGCGATCGTGGATTACGAAGGCGGCGCGACGATGGCGTTCCACACGAATTTGAACGTGCCCGATCAGTTCCGCCGCTTTGCCGTCATCGGCACCGATGGCATGGCCGAGGGGGATTTCATCCGCAACACGTTCCGCGTCACCCTGTCGGAAACCGGATCGCGCGTGGTCGATGAGATCGCGGTCGGATCAGGGGTGGAGCATGGCCATTACGGGGCCGATGCCGCCATGGCCCGCGACATCGTGGACCATATCGACGGGCGGATGCCCAAACTGCCGCTGTCGGTGATCGATGCGCTGGAATCGGGCCTGACGGCGCTGGCCATAGATCAGGCCCGCAACGAAGGCCGCATCGTCGATATGCGCCCCATATGGGAACGGTTCGACCGGGAACTGTCGGGCCTTGCGGCGGAGGTGAACTGATGGGCGCGCTCGATCTTGTCAATGTGACGAAATCCTACGGGACGGCGAAGGTCATCCGCGATACCAGCCTGACGATCGAAAAGGGCGAATTCGTCGTCTTCGTCGGTCCGTCGGGATGCGGCAAATCCACGATGCTGCGCATGATCGCGGGGCTGTCGGACATCACCTCGGGCGAGATGCGGATCGACGGGCGCGTGGTGAACGATCTCGAACCGTCGGAGCGGGGCATCGCGATGGTGTTCCAGTCCTACGCGCTCTATCCGCATCTGACGGTGTTCGAGAACATCGCCTTCCCGCTGCGCGTCGAGCGTCTGCCCGAGGCCGACATCCGCCGCCGGGTGGACGAAGCGGCGGCGGTCCTGAAGCTGACGGACCGGTTGCAGCACCGCCCCGCCTCCCTGTCGGGGGGGCAGCGCCAGCGGGTGGCGATCGGCCGCGCCATCGTTCGCGATCCGGCAGTCTTTCTGTTCGACGAGCCGCTGTCGAACCTCGATGCCGCGCTGCGCACCGAAATGCGGGTCGAGTTGAAGCAGCTTCATGCCCGGCTAGGCAAGACGATGGTCTATGTCACCCACGATCAGGTGGAGGCGATGACCATGGCCGACAAGATCGTGGTGCTGCGCGATGGGCGCATCGAACAGGTCGGATCGCCGCTGGAACTGTTCCATCACCCGGACAACCGTTTCGTCGCGGGCTTCCTCGGCAGCCCGAAGATGAACTTCATTCCGGCCACGGTGGTGCAGGCCGGCGCATCGGGCATCACCGTCGCGGTGGAGGGCGGGGCGCCGATGCGGCTTCCGGTTCATGGCATTGCCCAACCCGGCGAGGTGGTGGAGATCGGCCTGCGCCCGGACGATCTGTTCCTGGGCGGGCCCCTGCGCGTCGTCAGCGACGCGGTGGAGCATCTGGGCAACGAGACCGTCGTCTATGGCCGCACCCCGGCGGGATCGTCGGTCTGCGCCGTGGTGCGCGGCGGGGCTGCGCTGAAGGCCGGTCAGACCGCCGATTACGGTTTCGATCCGGCCGATGCGCATCTGTTCCGCAGCGATGGCCGCGCCTTCCACCGCGACGCGCGACGCGAAACGCCCACCCCATGAACCCGAGGCTCGACCCGATGCCCCCACCCGTGATCGCCGTAGATGGCGGCGGAACCCGATGCCGCCTGTCCTATGACGGCCGGACCGAGATAGAGATCGGACCGACCAATGTGGTGTCGGACCGCGCCGGTTCCATCCGGCGGCTGACGGCGGGGCTGTCGGACCTGATCGCCCGCGCGGGCGGAAGGGTGGCGCCGGTCTATCTCGGTCTTGCGGGCTGCATCGCCGATACGATCGCGCAGGATGTCGCGCGGTCGCTGCCTTTCCCGATCCTCGCCGTGGAGGATGACCGCAAGGCCGCGTTGCGCGGTGCCCTTGGGCAGGGCGACGGGGCGGTGGTCCATTGCGGCACGGGATCGTTCTTTGGCCTGTGCCGGGACGGTGCGGTGCGGCTTGCGGGGGGCTGGGGGTCCATCCTCGGCGACGAGGCTTCGGCCCATTGGGTGGCCCGCCGCGCCCTGAGCCTGACGCTGGAATGCGAGGATGGGCTGCGGACGCATAGCGATCTGAGCCGCGATCTTCTGGAACGTCTTGGCGGATCGTCCGGCATCGTGGCCTTTGCGATGACCGCGGGCGCCGCGCGGACGGCCGAACTTGCGCCCTTTGTCACCGCGGCGGCGGCGGCGGGCGATTCCGGGGGAACGGCGGTGATGCGCGAAGGCGCGGCCCATATCGCCGCCACCCTTGCGCAAATGGGATACCGCCCGCCGATGGCGCTGTGTCTGACGGGGGGGATCGGCGCGCAATTCGCCGCGTTCCTTCCGCCCGAGATTGCCGCCCGTCTGCGCCCCGCCGCGGGCCGTCCGATCGACGGTGCGCTGGCGCTGGCGCGCGGGATCGCGGCCGACGACCGGGAGGCCCGCCATGTCCGATAACGCCAGACCCGTACCGATGCTGCGCCAGATCTCCACCCATGCGATGATGCGCCATCTGGTGCGGGGCCCGCGGTCGCGCGCGGATCTGGCGCGCGATACGGGCCTGTCCAAACAGACGACCTCGGATGTGATCCGCATACTGGATGCCGCCGGATGGGTGCGCGAGCTTGGCCTACAGTCCACGGGCGTCGGTCGGTCGCCGCTGCTGTATTGCGTCAACCCGGATGCGGGGGCGGTGCTCGGCGCGGATATCGGGGCCTCCCGCGTCGTGATGGAGCTGAGCGATGCGTCCGGCGCCCGCCTTGCTTCGCACGAGGCGCGTATCGACAGCATTCCTCCGGGGCGGCTGATCGACACGCTGCTGGATGGGTGCAGCCGGTTCGTGGCCGAAGCCGCCGGCGACAGGCCGCTGCGGTTCGCCTGCTTTTCCACCCCCGGCATCGTGGAGCCGGGAACGGGGCGGCTGTCCAATGTCCGCAACCTTCCCGATCTGACGGGCGCGGACCTGCCGGGCCGTTTCTCCGCCGCGCTTGGATGCAGCGTCGTGGTGGAGAATGACGTGAACTCCGCCCTCGTCGGGGAAAGCTGGTGCGGCGCGGCCAATCTGATCGACGATGTCGCCTATGTCGGCCTCGGGACCGGCGTCGGCATGGGGCTGATGATGCAGGGGCGCGTGCTGCGCGGGGCGAATGGCGCAGCCGGCGAAATCGCGAGCCTGCCCATCGGTGCCGACAGCCGCGATGCCGAAGCGCCAAGCCGCGGCACGCTGGAACGGGTGCTGGGCGTGCGGGCCATCCTTGCGCCCCTTGCGGCCTCGGACCGGCCGAGCGAGCTGATCGCCGAATTCGGCCGCCAGCTGGATGCGGGCGATCCCGAGGCGCGGGCGATCCTAGAGCGCATCGGTTCCCTTTGTGCGCAGCTGGTGTTGTCGATACAGGCCATCGTCGATCCGCAGGCGGTGATCATGGGCGGGATGCTGGGCCTCGTGCCGGGCGTGGTGGAGGCGACCGAGGCCGAGCTTGCGGTGCGCACCGCGCGGCCGGTCCGTATCCTGCGCGCGGGTCTGGGGCTGCGCTCCACGATCACGGGCGCGGGCTATATAGCGTTGACGGGGATGTACAACTCGGTCTTCTCGCCGCATCTGGAGGCGAAGCAGCATGACAGCCCGTGGCCCATCGCACCGCCGCCCCGGCGGATGCCGGGGGCCGGATCGTGACCGCCGCCATGCGCCTGCCGATCACCGATCTGAAGGTCGGCGCGCTGCTGATGATGGGCGCGGTATCGACCTTCGCCTTCCTCGACAGCTTTGCCAAGCTGGCAGGTCAGCGCGTCGCGGTGTTCGACGTGATCTGGATGCGCTTTCTGGTGCAGTTCGCCCTCAGCGCCGTGATCTTCAACCCCGTGCGCCATCCCGGTGCGTGGCGGGTGAACCGCAAGGGACCGCAGATCCTGCGCGCCCTGATCCAGATCTTTGCAACGGGGCTGAACTTCGCGGCGCTCGGCTATCTTCAGATCACGCAGACCTTGTCGATCCAGTTTTCGACGCCGATCTTCGTCACCCTCCTGTCGATCGTTTTCCTCGGCGAACGGGTGGGGCGGCACCGCTGGCTTGGAATTGTCCTTGGGCTGCTGGGGGTTCTGGTCGTCACGCGGCCGGGGATGGAGGGGTTTCACTGGGCGTTCCTCCTCAGCCTTGCCGGGGTGGTGATCGGATCGGGATACAACATCCTGACGCGGATGCTGTCCACGACGGAAACGTCCTCGTCGATGCTGCTGATGATGTCGGCCGTTCCGGCGCTGGTTCTGGCGCCGCTCGCCCCCGCCTTCTGGCACATGCCCGAGGATGCGGGGACATGGGCGCTGCTGATCGGCACCGGCTGCTTCGGCACGCTGGGCCATTATCTGATGATCCTCGCCCATCGCAGCGCGCCGGCGTCGTTCCTTGCGCCGTTCCAATATGTCCAGTTCCTCGCGGTGCTGGTCCTGGGCTTTGCGATCTTCGGCTCGGTTCCCGATGGCTATACCTATCTCGGCGCGCTGATCGTGATCGGCTCCGGCATCCATATCTGGCGGCGCGAGCGTCTGCTGGGCCGCCGAAACGCCGCCGCCCTCGCAACAGGAGATATCCCATGACCAAGGCGCATATTCGCCTCGCCACCCCCGCCGATCTTCCCCGGATCTACGAGATCTGTCTGCTGACGGCGGGGGCGGGCGGTGATGGCACGCATCTTTATTCCGACCCGAAGGGGCCAGGCTACATGCATGCCGCCCCCTATGCGGTTTTGGAGCCGGAATGCGCCTTCGTCTTGGATGACGGCACCGGGCGCGCCGTGGGGTACATCGTCGGCACCCCCGACACCGCCGCCTTCGAAGATCGTCTGGATGCCGAATGGTGGCCCGATGTGCGCGCGGCCATCGCCGAAATGCCGGTCGCCTGCGACAAGGATGCGGTGCTGATCGAACGGGCCAAGGGCGGGCATCGCCGGGACCCGAGCCTTCTGGCCTCCTATCCGGCCCACCTGCATATCAACATCCTGCCCCCGGCGCAGGGCGGCGGCTGGGGTCGGCGCATGATCCAGACCCAGCTCGATGCCATGCGCGCGCGGGGGGTGACCGGGCTGCATCTGGGGCTCGATCCGCGGAACGTGACGGCCATCGCCTTCTACACCCATCTCGGTTTCCGCGATGTCAGCGTGGATTCCGATCTGGTCTATGGCATGGACCTGCGGACCCCGGCATAAGGCGGCAGCGATGAAAATCCTCATCCATCCCACATCCGAGGGCGCGGTGAAGGCCGCCGCCCTGCAGATCGCGGATCTGCTGGCGGCGCGCCCCGAGGCGGTCCTTGGCCTTGCGACCGGCGGCACGATGGAGCCGGTCTATGCCGCGCTGATCGACCTCGTGGCCGAAGGGCAATGCCGGGGGGACCGGTTCACCAGCTTCAATCTGGACGAATATGTCGGCCTTTCGGCGGATCATCCGCAGAGCTATCACCATTACATGCGCCGCCACCTGTTCGACGCGCTTGGCGTGCCCGCCGCGCAGACCCATCTGCCCGCCGGCGATGCCCCCGACCTTGCCGCCGAGGCGCAGCGCTATGAGGCGCGGATCGCGGCTGCGGGGGGGATCGATCTGCAACTTCTGGGGATCGGGGCGAACGGGCATATCGGGTTCAACGAACCAAGCTCCTCGCTGGCGTCGCGCACTCGGGTCAAGACGCTGACCCGCAGCACCGTCGAAGCCAACCGCCGTTTCTTTGCCGAAGGGGAGGCGGTGCCCGTCCACGCCCTGACGATGGGGATCGGCACGGTGATGGATGCGCGGCACATCTTGCTGCTTGCGACGGGGGCGGGCAAGGCCCGCGCCGTGGCGGGCATGGCCGAAGGGCCGGTCAGCGCGGCATGCCCGGCCTCGATCTTGCAGATGCACCCCTCGGTGGTGCTCGTCTGCGACCGGGCGGCCGCGGCGGATCTGCGCATGACCGATTATTACGAAACGGTCCATCCCGACGGGGCCGAGAGGACGGGGGAGCCGGCATGATCGACGGAACCATCGCGGCGGCGCATCTGTGGTCCGGGGGGCGGCTTTTGCCGGATCGGGAGATTACGGTGAAGGATGGGCGCGTCTGGTCGGTGCGTCCGGGGACGACGGGGGCGTTTCGGGCGCATCTCGTTTCCGTGCCGTTCACGGATCTTCAGGTGAATGGCGGGGGCGGGGTGATGTTGAACTCCGATCCGACGCCAGAGGGCGTGCGCCGCATCGCCGCCGCCCATCGCCGGCTTGGGACCGGGGACATCCTGCCCACGGTCATCACCGACCGCCCCGAGGTGACGGAGGCTGCCGCCCATGCCGTCGCCGCCGTGGCGGGGGAGAGCGGCGTCATCGGCCTGCATATCGAAGGGCCGCATCTGTCCCCCGCGCGGCGGGGCACGCACCGGGCCGAGGATATCCGCCCCCTCGACCGGCGGATGGTCGATCTGGTGGCGGGCCTGCGCGCCCGGAACCTGCGCGTGATGATCACGCTGGCCCCCGAACGGGCCGATCCGGCGCTTCTGGCGGAGCTCGTCGCCTCGGGGGCGGTGGTGTCGGCGGGGCATAGCAGCGCGACCGCCGCCGAGGCGCGGGCCGCCTTTGCGCGCGGCATCGGCTGCGTCACCCATCTCTATAACGCGATGGACCCGATGACCTCGCGCGAGCCGGGGCTGCTGGGGGTGGCGATCACCTCGGATGTCGCGATCGGGTTGATCTGCGACGGCGTCCATGTCGCGTGGGAGATGCTGCGCCTTGCGATGGATGCGCATCCGCCGGGCGCGCCGATCTTTGCGGTCAGCGATGCGATGGCGACGGTGGGCGGGCCGGATCACTTCACGCTCTACGGTCGGCGGATCGACCTGCGCGACGGGCGTTTGGTGAACGGCGAAGGCGCGCTGGCCGGCGCCCATATCGATCTGCGCCAGACGCTGGCCAATCTGTGCACCCATGTCGGGCTGCCGCTGGAGCGTGCCTTGCCGATGGTGACGGATGCGCCGCGCCGCGTCATGGGCCTGCCCCCCCGCCGGATCGAGGAGGGAACGGCGTCGTCGGACATGATCCTGATGGATGACGCGTTTCGGATCATCCCGGCGCATCCCTGACGCCGAACGAACAGCGGCCCCCTAAGGGGCCGCTGCGTGGATCAGGGTTCGGCGGTCTCGATAGTGCCGACGGTGCGCGGAATGTCGGCGCGCTTGCGCAGGTTGTCCATGAAGATCGCCTTGATCAGCGACAGTCCCATCAGGACCATCACGAACGAGAACGGAAGCGCCCCCACGATCATCGCCGTCTGGATCGCCGACAGGCCGCCCACGATCAGCAGCGCGCCCACGACCAGCGCCAGCGCCGATCCCCAGAACACGATATGCGGACGGGCTTTCGGGCCTTCGTCACCGGCGGCGTTGATGGTGTTGATGATCAGCACCGCCGAGTCCACCGAGGTCACAAGGTAGGTCAGCAGCAGCACCACGATCACCAGCGACATCAGCGTGGCAAGGCCGGGCGACAGCATCACCGCCAGCACGGCATAGAGCTGATCGGACAGGCCCGTGCCGAGGATGGCGCCCTGCGCCTGACCCGACAGCTCCAGCTGGATGGCGGTGCCGCCCACCAGCGCGAACCACACGAAGCAGACCACGGCCGGGATGATCATCGCGCCAAGGATGTATTCGCGGATCGTCCGCCCACGCGAGATGCGGGCAAGGAACAGACCGACGAAGGGCGCGAAGGCGATCCACCATGCCCAGTAGAAGATGGTCCACCCCCCCTGCCATGCGGCCAGCGCGTCGCCCGTCTCGGTCCCGTCGGTGTGCCAGACGGTGAACAGCGTCGAGGGCAGCGCGGCGAGGTAATCGGCGATGCCGGTGAACAGCGCGGCGATGCTGAACAGCGTGCTGCCGAACACGAGGAAGAACAGCAGAACGAAGATGCTGAGGACCGTGTTGATGTTGGACAGCCACTTGATGCCCTTGCCCACGCCCGACAGCGCCGACAGCGTGGAGGCCCCAACGATGATCACGAGCGACAGGATGATACCAAGGGTGGACGCGGTGCCCGCATCGTTCATCAGCCATTCGCTGCCCGAAACGCGGGCGATCCCGGCGATGAACTGCTCCACCCCATAGCCCAGCGTCTGTGCAACGCCCAGCACGGTCGCGACCACGGCCACGATATCGACCACATGGCCCAGCGGCCCCGACAGACGCGCGCCGAACAGCGAGGTCAGCCCCGAGCGGATCGTCAGCGGCAGCCCGCGGCGATAGGAGAAATAGGCCAGCGACAGGCCGGTCAGCGCATAGCAGGCCCATGGGGTGAGACCCCAGTGCAGGAACGACCATTCATAGGCCGAACGCACGGTCTCCTCCGATGTGCCTGCGACGAAGCCGCGGATCACGTCCGGGTTGTTCTTGAAATGCGACATCGGCTCACCCGTGGCATAGGTCAGCATGCCGACGCCGATACCGGCCCCGAACATCATGGAGAACCACGAGAAATTGTCGAATTCGGGGCGATCGCCTGGCTCTCCGAGGCGCAGACGGCCCGAGGCGGGGATCAGCGCCAGTGCGATGCACAGGATCACGAAGAAGGCGCTGGAATAGATGTACCACGAGCCGAACATCGTCAGGATCGCGGAGTTCAGCGAGTTCAGGAGCGAGCCGGCATTGTCCGGGAACAGGACCGCCCACAGGATCAGTAGGCCGATGATGACCTTGCCCGTCACGGCCACGGTGCGCGTGAAGCCGTCGTAGAAGCCGCCATTGGCGGTCGCGATGTTCAATTCTGTCAATGGAGGTTTCAGATTCATCTGCGGTCCTTGGTGGGGTGAACGCCCGGCGCGGGGACGCCGGTCGCAAGGCCGCGCATCGCGGCATGAGTGATCGTTTCCCATGCGTCATCGCTTCCCCGCGCGGGGGAAGAGATGGGCGGCTTGGGCCAAAGGATCATCCCCCGTGCGGGCGATGGTCCGGTATCGTCATTCTGTCACGTCCATGTCGATCCGCTGCGCATTCGCGCGGCGACATCGCCTTCCGTTGGGGGCGCGGAACACAGGTCCTGCACCTTGGACATCCCGCCCGGCGCCAAGCATCGGCAGGGGCGGATCCGGCCGCGCATCGGCCGGTCTTCGGATTGGATCATACCGCAAAACCCCGAAAAAGCAACCGCGGCGCCCCCGGCGGGTTCCCTCGGGGCGCTGATCCCTTTCCCAGACGGCCCCGATCGGTGATCCTTCGGGCGGAAAACAACGATTCGGACGGGGCAGCGGGCATGAAGGTCATCATCATCGGGGCGGGGATCGGCGGGCTCTGTGCGGGCATCGCGCTGACGCGGCAGGGCCATGACGTCACCGTCTTCGAGAAGGTGGCCGACATCCGGCCGGTCGGGGCGGGGCTGTCGCTGTGGCCGAACGGGATTTCGTGCCTCGAACATCTGGGGCTCGGCGCGGATGTGGCGGCGATGGGCGGGCGCATGGACCGCATGGCCTATGCCGACGGGCTGGGCGGGCAGGTGCTGACCGATTTCCCGCTGGACCCGCTTTATGAGCAATCGGGCACGCGGGCCTATCCGGTGTCGCGGGCCGAACTTCAGGCGATGCTGATGGACCGTTTCGGGCGGGACCGCATCCGCCTTGGAACGGCATTGACCGGGATGACCCTGCACGAAGGCGGGGTGGAGGCCGCGTTTTCGGATGGCAGCACGCAGGCGGCGGATCTGCTGATCGGCGCGGATGGCGCGCATTCGCTGGTCCGGGCCGAGGTGGTGGGCGCGCGGCTGGATAGGCGCAGCGCGGGCTATACCAACTGGAACGGCATCATCCCCGCCGATCCCGCCATCGCCCCCGTCACCGGCTGGACCACCTTCGTCGCCGAGGGCAAGCGCGCCTCGGTGATGCCGATCGGGGCGGGGCGGTTCTATGTGTTCTTCGACGTGCCGCAGCCGCCGGACATGGCCGGGCCGGACCGTCTGGCCGAACTGCGCGGCCATTTCGCCCATTGGGCCCCGCCGGTGATCCGCATGATGGACAGCCTCGATCCGCAGGCCGTCAACCGCGTGGACATCCACGACATCGACCCGTTCGAGCCGTGGGTGAAGGGGCGGCTCGTGCTCTTGGGCGATTCCGCGCACAACACCACGCCCGATCTGGGGCAGGGCGCCTGCATGGCGATGGAGGATGCGGTCGTCTTGGAACGCCTCTTGGCGGATGCGGCGGATGCGGCGGATGTCGATGGCGCGCTCGCCGCCTATCAGGCGGAACGCGCGGTGCGCACGCGCGATCTGGTGCTGCGCGCGCGCGATCGCAGCGATGTCACCCATGGGGCCGATCCGGCCGCGACGGCCGAATGGTATGACAGCCTCGCCGTCGAAACCGGCGAGGGCATCCTGCGCGGCATCCTGAAAACGGTGGCGGGGGGCCCGCTGGCGGATCAGGCGATGGCGGGCTGACGCAGCGCCGCCACCAGCCGCTGCCCCGACACCGCATCGAAGAGATGCAGCCGGTCCGCCGGAAGCGCCACGCGCAGCGTGTCCTGAAGCGGCCGTTCGGGCGAAAGCGCGATCGTCAGCGGTTGATCCCCGACGAGGCCATGGACCAGACGCTGCGCGCCCAGTTCCTCGACATGTTCGGGGCGCAGGATCACGGCATCCTCGGACGGGCCGGCAAGGCGCAGATCCTCGGCCCGCAGGCCCAGCGTCACCGGCCCGTCCGGCGCCGCGACCGGCAGCGCCACCCCGCCGAAGGATAGCCGCCCCCCATCCACCCGCGCATCCACGAGGTTCATCGCCGGCGCGCCGATGAAGCTCGCGACGAAGGTGGAGGCCGGCGCGTGATAGATGTCGAGCGGGCGGCCCACCTGTTCGATCCGCCCGCCATTCAGCACCACCAGCCGGTCGGCGAGGGTCATCGCCTCCAGCTGATCGTGCGTCACATAGAGCGAGGTGGTCCCCAGACGCTTTTGCAGCTTGCGGATCTCGGCGCGCATGGTCACGCGCAGCCGCGCATCGAGGTTCGACAAGGGTTCGTCGAAGAGGAAGGCAGCGGGCTTGCGCACGATGGCGCGGCCCATGGCCACCCGCTGACGCTGCCCGCCCGACAGGGCGCGGGGCTTGCGGTCGAGGTACTGGCCGATCTCCAGCATGCGGGCGGCTTCGGCGACGCGGGCCTCGATCTCGGCCTTGGGGGTGCCGCGGTTCTTCAGGCCATAGGCGAGGTTCTCGCGCACCGTCATATGCGGATAGAGGGCGTAGTTCTGGAACACCATCGCGATGTCGCGGTCGGCGGGGTCGAGGTCGTTGACCCGCCGCTCGCCGATCCGAACCTCGCCGCCGGTGATCGCCTCCAGCCCCGCGACCATGCGCAAGAGCGTGGACTTGCCGCAGCCCGACGGGCCGACCAGCACGATGAATTCGCCGTCGCGGATGTCGAGGCTGATGCCCTGCACCGCCGTCGTGCCGCCGGCATAGGTCTTTTGCACGTTGTCGAGCGTTATGGTCGCCATGTCACTTGTCACTTTCCGTCAGGCCCTTGATGAACCAGCGCTGGAAGATCACCACCACCGCCACGGGCGGCAGGATGGCCAGCACGGCCAAGGCAAGGGCCTGGTTGTAGTCGGGGATCTGGCTGCCGACCCAGACCTGAAGGATGGATTTGATGCCGCGCATCAGGGTGAAGAAACGTTCATCCGTCGTCATCAGCATGGGCCAGAGGTACTGGTTCCAGCCATAGACGAACATGATGATGAAGATCGCCGCGATCATGGTGCGCGACAGCGGCACGATCACGTCGATGAAGAAGCGGATCGGCCCCGCCCCGTCGATGCGCGCGGCCTCCAGCAATTCGTCCGGGATGGATTTGAAGAACTGGCGGAAATAGAACGTCCCCGTGGCCGAGGCCAGAAGCGGCACGATCAGCCCGGTATAGCTGTTGAGCAGCCCCAGATCGGACATCACGCCATAGGTCGGCATGATCCGAACCTCCAGCGGCAGCAGGAGCGTGGTGAAGATCACCCAGAACATGAACGTGGCGGCGCGGAAGCGGAAATAGACCAGCGCATAGGCCGCCAGCATCGACAGCACGATCTTGCCCACCGCGAATCCGATGCCGAGGATCATGGAGTTCATCAGCATCCGCGCCCCCGTCACCTGCCCGGTGAAGCCGCCGCGCTGCGTCAGCACGGTGCCGTAGGTCTCGGCGAAATTGGCGCCCGGCAGGATCTGAAGGCCGTGGATGTGGATGTCCGCCGCCGTATGGGTGGAGGTGGTGAAGGCCACGAGCACCGGCAGCACCAGAAACAGCGCGCCGAGGATCAGGACGATATGATCGAGGGGTCGGGTGCGATGCATGGGATCAACCGTAATGGATGCGCTTCTCGAGGAAGCGGAACTGGACGATGGTCAGTACGAAGACGACGACCATCAGGATCACCGACTGCGCCGAGGAGCCGCCGATGTCGTTGCCCCGGAACCCGTCGTTGTAGACCTTGTAGACCAGCGTGATCGGGTTGTTGGCGGGCTTGTCCTTCACCATCACGTCGATCACCGCGAAAGTGTCGAAGAGCGCATAGGTGATGTCGATGATGAGCAGGAAGAACGCGGTCGGGGCCAGAAGCGGCAGCACCACGGTGCGGAACCGCGTCCAGCCGTTGCGGCAGTCGATCGCGGCGGCCTCGCGGATGGACATGGGCACGGCCTGAAGGCCCGACAGGAAGAAGATGAAGTTGTAGGGGATCTGCTTCCACACCGACACGGTGATCATGGCGAAGGCGGTGTCGAAATAATCGAGGCCCACGCGCATGTCCCAGCCGAAGAAGGCCGCCAGCCGCACGAAGGGGCCGATATGCATGTCGAAGAACATCATCCCGACCAGCCCCGCCACCGGCGGCGCGATCGCATAGACCGAAATCAGCAGCGTCTTGTAGGTGGCCGCGCCGCGGATCACTGCATCCGCCTTCACCGCCAGCAACAGCCCCAGCACCAGCGACAACGCCGTGACCAGAACCGTGAACACCGCCGTGAACGAGGCGACGCGCCGATATTCCCGGCTCGTCAGCGCATCGACATAGTTGGATAGCCCGACGAAGGCGGAGCCGAAGCCGAACGGATCCTCGATGTAGAACGAGGATTGGACCGCCTGCACCGACGGCCAGTAGAAGAAGATCACGATCACCGCGAGCTGCGGCGCAAGGAACATCCAAGGCAGGGTCTTGTGATCGAACTGCACACGCTTGGCGGGTTCGGCGGTGGAGCCTTTGCGCAGGCGGGCGCCGATGCGCGCCATCATGCCCGTCGTGGCGGGGGTGGAGGTGAGGTCGGCCAAGCGTCGCTCCCGCAGGGAAGGGAAGGGGGCGGCCCCGCTGGGGACCGCCGATGTTCGGGCGGGCCGATCAGCCGGCCGTCTGGGCGAAGCGCGCCAGCAGGGCGTCGCCCTCGGATTTGATCGCCTCGAAGGCGTCCGGAACCGTCGTCTCGCCGGAGAAGATGCGGTTGAACTCCCGCTCCATGATCGACCGGATCTGCGGGTAGAAACCGAGGCGGTAGCCGCGCGACCACTCGCCGCCGTCCAGCATCAGCTGCTGGATCCCGACTTCGGCGACCGGCTGTTCGTCATAGTAGCCTTCGGATTTGGCCAGATCGTAGGCCGCCGTGGTCACGGGGACATAGCCCGTCGCCTCGTGCCAGTATTTCTGCACCTCGGGCGAGGTGAGGTACTGGAAGAAGGCCGCGGTGCAGGCATTCTCCGCTTCCGATTTGCCGGACATGGCGAAGAGGGCCGCGCCGCCGATGAAGGTGTTGGTGCCCGCACCCTCGATATCGCCCCAATAGGGCAGGAACTCGGCCGAGAAGGGCATCTGCGCGGTCTGTTGCAGCCCGCCGAACGAGCCGGAGGAGCCGATCCACATCGCCACCTTGTTCTGTTCGAACGGGGTCTGGTTGTCGGCCCAGCCGGCGCCGTAGAAGGCGTAGTAGCCTTCGTCCTGCCATTCCTTCAGCTTCTCGAACATGCGGACCAGCTGGGGATCGGTGACGTTGATCTCGGTGCCCTTGATCGAGTCGTAACCGTTGTTGTTCGTCGCGAACTGGATGTTGTTGCGGGAGAAGAAGTTCTCCACCATCATCCATGTCAGCTGGCTGGCGGTCATCGGGATGTAGCCGGCCTCTTTCAGGGCGGGGGCGACGTCCTCGAACTCTTCCCACGTCTTGGGCGGCTCCACACCGGCGGCCTCGAAGGCTTCGGTGTTGATGTACATGATCGGCGCGGAGGAGTTGAAGGGCATGCCCACGAACTTGCCGTCCGCATCGGCGTAGAAGTAGCGCACGCCTTGGATGAAGGCCTCGCGGTCGAAGTCGTAGCCGGCCTGCTTGATCAGGTCCTCGGCGGGGATGACGGCGCCGGGGGCGTTGATGATCGTGGCCGCGCCCGCATCGAACACCTGAAGGATGTTCGGCTGTTCGCCCGAACGGAAGGCGGCGATGCCGGCCGACAGCGCCTCTTCGTAGGTGCCGCGCGACACCGGGGTCAGGTTGCACTGATCCTGGCTGTCGTTGAACTGCGAAGAGATCTGATTGATCACCTCTTGGTTCTTGCCGCCCATCCCGTGCCACCACGTGATGTCGGTGACGCCTTGGGCCGCCGCAGCGACCGGAGAGATGCCGAGCGCCAGAAGCGCGATCGTCGAAGTCAGTTTCATGGTCCGTCCTCATCGTTCGGGATGGCGCACGCCTATGGTATGGGTACGACGCCCATGTGACGGGTTCATGACAGCGATATGACGGGCCGCCCCCCGCGCTTGCCCCGCGCCCGCCGCGCACTACGCTGCGAAGGATGGGAGGACGGCATGATCTTTGATGATACGCGCTGCGAATTGGGCGAAGGCGCCCTGTGGCATCCCGTCCGGGAGGCCCTTTTCTGGTTCGACATTCACGGCCACCGCCTGCATGGCGAAGGGCGGACATGGCAATGGCACGAAGCCGTCTCCTCGGCCGGGTGGATCGACCGGGACCGCCTCTTCGTCGCATCGGGCAGCGGGCTGTGGGAGATGGACTTGCGCCATGACACCCGCCGCCGCGTCGTCGCATTGGAGGAGGAGGATACCGGAACCCGGTCCAACGACGGCAAGGCCGATCCGTGGGGCGGGTTCTGGATCGGCACCATGGGCCGCAACGGCGAAGAGGATCGCGGCGCGCTCTATCGTTATTACGACGGCGAATTGCGCCGATTGCGCGCGCCGATGACCGTGCCGAACGGGCTGTGTTTCGACCGGGCGCGGGGGGTGGGCTATGTCTCGGACACGCCGCGCCACAAGGTCTGGCGGCACCGGCTGGACCCGGCCACGGGCTGGCCCATCGGCGAGGAGGAGCTGTTCCTCGATCTGTCGGACGGGCCGCACGGCCCCGACGGCGCCACGCTGGACAGCGAGGGCCGGTTCTGGAGCGCGCAATGGGGATCGTCGCGCGTCGCCTGCTATTCCCCCGAGGGGCATTTTCTGGGCGAGATCCCGTTTCCCGCCAGCCTGACGACCTGCCCGGCCTTCGGCGGGCCGGGGCTGGACGAATTGTTCGTGACCACGGGGCAGGAGGATTTCACCGACCGCCAGCGCGATGCCGAACCCCATGCCGGCAAGACCTTCTGCGTGCCGGCGATGCTGAACGGGCAGCGCGTGCAGGGTGTGCCGGAACCGGCGGTCCGCCTGCCCTAACAGGGGGCCATCCACAGGATGCCGGAAAAGCACAGCGCCACCGCCGCGCTGGCGGCGATGCCCGTCAGCGTGGCCGTGCGGCGCAGGAACGGATCGGCGCTGCGCCGCGCCAGCGCCAGCGGCACCAGCGACAAGAGCGCGAACCCCGCCAGCATCGCGATCAGCACCGCGCGCAGAACGCCGCGCGGCCAACCGAGGCTGCACCCCGTCGCCTGCGTGGCGTAAAGCGCCAGAAACGCCGCCGACCAGACGAGGAACCCCCCCAGAAGCGCGATCAGAACCCTCATGCCGGAGCCCCCGTCAGAAGGGACAGCGCCGGCGGGAACAGCGCGGCCAGCATGCCCGAGAGGCCCGCATAGCGGTGCCATGTGGCCGCGATGGCCCCATCGCGGCCAAAGCCGCGCAGCGCCACCGCGCCGAGGATCAGCCCGATCCCGGCATGGACCGCCGCAAAGGACAGCACCGCCATCACCGTCGCCGGGGCGGCATGGGCGGTGGCATCGCCCACGCGCATCAGCGCCGCCGCCAGCCCCGCCAGCACCGCCGCCTGCAACGCCACCGCCGCCCATCCGCGCGCCAGCACCATCAGCGCGGCATTGGCCAGAAACGGTAGCGCCAGAATCCCGCCGATGCGCACCGGATCCTCGGGCGGCCATCCGGGCGCGGACATCCACAGGAACCCCGCCCCGAACAGCAGCGAGGCGAAGGCCGTCGCATCCGCCACCACCAGAAGCCGGATCGCCCAGAGCGAGGGCGGATCGTCGCTGCTGCGATGCTGCGGCAAGGACAGCCCCATCCCCGCATCGAGCACACCCGGCGCCTTGCGCCCCCGCGTCCAGCACAGCAAAAGGCCCACCGTCAGCGCGGCAAAGGCGATGGCCAGCGGATAGACCTTGAACAGCATCCCCGCAAAGACCCCCATCGTCGCCAGCGCCGACCACAGCGGCAGATAGGTCGGATGCGGCAGGAAGATGATCTGTCGCGGCGCGCCGGTGATGGGATCGACGCCCAGCGTCTCCAGCTCTCCGCGCGGGGTGGCCAGCAGGCCGCGCCCGGCGGCGAGGTCCGCACCCATACGCTCCACCTCGAGGCGGTCGGCGCGCCGGTCGATCACCGGGATCGCCCCGAACGCATAGGAGGGCGGCGGCGTCGGGGTCGTCCATTCCAGCGTTCCGGCCCCCCACGGGTTACGGCGGAACGGCCGACCGAAGCGCATCAGCAGCACCAGATCCAGCGCCAGCAGCGCAAAGCCGATCGTGGTCACGAATCCCCCGATGGAGGAGACGAGGTTCAGCACCTCCCACAGCGGATCGGAATAGCGGTAGGACCGCCGCGTCATGCCCAGAAGGCCCGTCAGGTGCATGTGCAAAAAGGTCAGGTTGAACCCGGCGAAGATGGTCCAGAAGGCGGCCTGCGACATCTGATGCACCGGCATCCGCCCGCAGATATGGGGCAGCCAGTAATAGGCCCCCGCCATCATGGGAAAGACGAAACCGCCGACCAGAACGTAATGCAGATGCGCCACCACGAAATGGGTGTCATGGACCTGCATGTCGAAGGGCACCATCGCCAGCATCACCCCCGACAACCCGCCGCAGACGAACACGAAGAAGAACCCGAACACATGCAGCATCGGGATCGACAGGCGCGGCCGCCCCGTCCCCATCGTGCCCAGCCAAGCAAAGACCTGCACCGCCGTCGGCAGCGCCACCAGCGCGCTGGAGATGGAGAAGAAGGACAAGGACAGATGCGGGATGCCCGTGGTGTACATGTGATGCACCCACAGCCCGAACGAGAGGAAGGCCATCGCCACCAACGCCGCCACCACCACCCGGTACCCGGCCAGCTGCGTGCCCGAAAAGACCGGGATCACCGTGGACAGCACCCCCGCCGCCGGCAGGAAGATGATATAGACCTCCGGGTGGCCGAACAGCCAGAACAGATGCTGCCATAGAAGCGGATCGCCCCCGCGCAACGGATCGAAGAAGGGCAGGCCGAAGGCGCGCTCGGCCTCCAAGAGGAGCGAGCCGAGGATCAGCGGCGGAAAGCCCACCAGCATCATCCCCCCCACGATCAGCATGTACCACGCAAAGATCGGCAACCGATCGAGCGACATGCCCGCGCCCCGCAGCTTCAGGATGGTGACGACGATCTCCACCGCCGCGGACATGGCGGAGATTTCGACGAAGGTGATGCCCAGAAGCCATATGTCGGACTGGATGCCCGGCGTGAACGTGGCCGAGGAGAGCGGCGGATAGAGGAACCAGCCCGCATTCGGCGCAACGCCCAGCAAAAGCGCCACCACCAGCGTCGCCCCGCCGAAGGCATAGCACCAGAAGCCATAGGCCGACAGGCGCGGGAACGCCATGTCCCGCGCGCCCAGCATCTTGGGCAGAAGATACATCGCCAGCCCCTCGAAGAAGGGGATCGCGAAGAGGAACATCATCACCACGCCGTGCATGGTGAAGACCTGCGCATAGGTCTCGGCCTCCATGAACGGGCTCTCGGCCGAGGCGAGCTGCGTGCGGATCAGCATCGCAAGGATGCCGCCGATGGCGAAGAACACGAGCGCCGCGATCATGAAGCGCCGCCCCATGATCGTATGGTTCACCGCCGAAAGGCGCTGAAGCCCCGGCCCCGTGCCCCAGATCCGTTCCAGCGCGTGATGGCGTTCGATGGGGGTCATGGCAGATCCTCGGGGGGCCAGATGGCATGGGCGCGGGCGGTGAAGCTCATATCCACATGGCCGATGCCGCAATATTCGGCGCAGACGCCGCCATAGTCGCCCGGCGCATCGGCGCGCAGGCGCAGGGTGTTGGCATGGCCGGGAATGGCGTCGATCTTGCCGCCGAGGCGCGGGATCCAGAAGCTGTGGATCACATCGGGGCTGGTCACCACCATCTCCACCTCTTGTCCGGCGGGCAGATGCAGGACGCCCTCGGTCGGGGGCAAGCCGGTGGCGGGGGGATAGGCGAAGCGCCAGCCCCACATATAGGCCTCCGCCTCGATGCGCAGGGCAGGCGGGCCGGCGCGCAGCGCCTCGCCCTGCCATAGGGCGGTGCCGGTGACGGCAAGGATCACCGGCAGCGGCAGCGCGATCCCGCCCCAGACGATCCAGCGGCGGGCGGGGATGCGGCGGCCCGCCTCGGGGCGCAGCATCAGCACCGCAAAGAGCGTCAGCACCACCGCGAAGATCAGCGACGAGCCTGCCAGCATCGCCCACCACAGCCGCGCGATGCCCAAGGCGGCGGGGCCCGCCGGGTCCAAAGTGGACAGCCGCCCCCCGCATCCGGCAAGAAGAAACGGGAACCCGAGCGCCCCCGCCGCGCTTGACCGACGAAGGAGGCGCCGATGACCGACACCGCCGAAGACCTGAGCCATGCCCACGAGACGCAGGGCGCCGCCGACAACCCCGTCATTCAGGCGGTGGAGGAGAAGAGCACCGAATCCGCCATCGCCTTCGCGGGCCATCCGCTGCACGCCATGGCCGTGCATTTCCCCATCGCGCTGGTGGTCTGCACCTTCGGGATCGACCTCATCTATTGGTTCACGGGCGATGCGTTCTGGCACCGGGTCGGGGTCTGGTCCTCGGGCGGGGCGTTTCTGGCGGGGGTGGGGGCGGGCCTCATCGGCACGGTCGAACTGCTGGCCGTGCCCGGCATCCGCGCCCGCGCCGCAAGCTGGGCGCATGCCATCGCCGCCATGGTGCTGCTGGCGATCATCGGCACCAACTGGGGCGGTCGCCTGACCGAGCGGATGGATGTCCTGCCCCATGGCATGATCCTTTCGCTTCTGGGCTGCGTGATGGCGGGCCTTGCGGGCTGGCATGGCGGCAAGCTGATCTTCGATCACGGCATCGGCCTCATGGTTTCGCCCAAGGATTGAAGGGGGCGAGCATCTCGCCAAGGGCGCCGGGCCGGAAGATGTCCGCCGGCAGGGCGGGCGGGCTCGGCTTGGCCAGCACCAGAAACAGGATCGCAAGGATGATCCCCCCCGTCGCCACCATCACCACCGCAAAGCGCCACAGCGGATAGGTCTGCCCCTCGCGGAAGAGGCGGATGACCACGAGGCCGCTGAGGACATGGACGATGGCCAGCAGCGCCACCAGCGTCATCTTGGCCGAAAACCACGCCTCGAACGTGCCCTGAAGGAAGATCAGCGCGATGCCGCTGCCGATCGCCACGAACGCCGCCGGAGAGATCACGGCGACATAGGCGAAGCGCACGATCGTCTGAAGCTGCAGCAGGGTCTTCGTATCCGCGATGCCCGCGCGCTTCAGATAGAGGCCGGGCAGGCTGACGAGGCCCGCCGCCCAAAGGGCGATGGCGGCGATATGAAGGCTTTTCGCAATCTCGATCACGCGCGGTCCGGATTCCGTGATGGGGTGGCCATGGCTCCGGAACATAGCGGTCGCGGCCCGCGCATCACGCCCGCGCGCGATATGTCGCAGGGGGCAAGGGCACGGGGATGGGCGTTTTCACCGTTGTGTGATCCGGGGCTTCTGCCTAAACTTAGGGCAGCTTATTCGTGGAGGAAGCAATGGCGATCCGTTTCAAACCCCTTCTGGGCCTTGCCCTCGCGGCGGGCGTGCTGTCCTCGGCTGCTGCGGCGCAGGACATGGCCTTCTTCCGCATCGGCACGGGCGGCACGGCGGGCACCTATTATCCGATCGGCGGGCTGATCGCGAACGCCATCTCCAACCCGCCCGGCTCGCGCGCCTGCGAAGACGGCGGCTCCTGCGGGGTGCCGGGGCTGATCGCCACGGCCGTCGCCTCCAACGGCTCGGTCGGGAACATCAACGCGATCAATTCGGGCGCGATGGAAAGCGGCTTCAGCCAGGCCGACGTCGCCACTTGGGCGCAGACGGGCACCGGCCTCTGGGAAGGCCAGCCGGCGGTCGAGAACCTGCGCATGATTGCCAACCTCTATCCCGAAAGCATCCACCTCGTGGCCCGCGCCGATGCCGGGATCGAGGGGATTGCCGATCTGGCGGGCAAACGCGTGTCGCTGGATGAACCGGGTTCGGGCACGCTGGTGGATGCGCGCATCATCCTCGGGGCCTATGGCCTGTCGGAATCGGATGTGGATGCCGAATACCTCAAGCCCGATCAGGCGGCCGACCGTATGCGCGACGGCGCGATGGACGCGTTCTTCTTCGTCGGCGGTTTCCCGGCGGGCGCGATCGCCGAACTGGCCAGCCAGCATGACGTGACGCTGATCCCGATCGACGGCGAGGGTGCGGAGGCGATCCGCGCCGAATACGGCTTCTTCTCGGCGAACACGGTTCCGGCCGGCACCTACGAGGGGCAGGACACCGACGTGACGACGCTCTCGGTCGGCGCCCAATGGGTGACGAACGCGAACCAGCCCGAAGAGCTGATCTACAACATCACCAAGGCGATGTGGAACGACAACACCCGCCGCATGTTCGATGCGGGCCACGCCAAGGGCAAGGAAATCGTGCTGGAGAACGCCGTGAACGGCGTCGGCATTCCGTTCCACCCCGGCGCGGAACGCTTCTACCGCGAAGCGGGCGTGCTGCAGTAAGCCGCGCGACACCGATGGGACGGGGTGGCATGCGTGCCGCCCCGTTTTGCATATTCTGAGGACGGACACATGACCACGCCCGACACCCGCACCGAACCGCTCAGCGCGGATGAGCTGAAGGCCTTGGAGGAGAAGTTCGACCCCGAACTGCGCTTCCGCGCGCTTGGACCGGCGCTTGCGATCCTGTCGGGGCTGCTGCTGTTCCTGCTGTCCTGCTATCACTTCTACACCGCCGGTTTCGGCATCCCGCGCGCCACGACGCATCGCGGGCTGCATATGGCGGTGACGCTGTTCCTCGTCTTCGTCAGCTTCTCGGCCTTCGGGCGGCGGGACCGGCCGTCGGGGCTGCTGGCCCCGCTGGGCCTACCGCTGGCCGATTGGGTGCTGGGGATCGCGGCGGCGGTCGCCTCGCTCTATGTGCCGTGGATCTATGACCAGCTGGCCTTCCGCGTCGGCAATCCGAATACGCTGGATGTGGCGATGGGCACGATCCTGATCGTGACCTTGCTGGAGGCGGTGCGCCGGTCCATGGGCTGGCCGCTGCCGGTGATCGCGATCCTGTTCATGTGCTATGCCTATTTCGGACAGTCGATGCCGGGCATCTTCGTGCATCCGGGCGCAACCTGGCCGGTGATCGTGAACCACCTCTACCTCACCTCGCAGGGGATCTACGGCACGGCGCTCGGCGTGATCGCCACCTATGTGTTCCACTTCGTGCTGTTCGGGGTGATGGCGACGCGGATCGGGCTGGGGCAGCTCTTCATCGACGTCGCCTCGGCGCTGACGGGGCGGTTCGCGGGCGGTCCGGCCAAGGTGTCGGTGGTGTCCTCGGCGCTGCTCGGCTCGATCTCCGGCTCGTCCATCGCGAACACGGTGACGACGGGGGCGCTGACGATCCCGGCCATGGTGCGCGTCGGATACCAGCGCCATTTCGCAGCGGCGGTGGAGGCCGCATCCTCCACCGGCGGGCAGATCACGCCGCCGGTGATGGGGGCGGTGGCCTTCCTGATGATCGAATATCTGGGCGTTCCGCTGACCACGATCCTGCTGGCGGCGATCGTTCCGGCCTTCATGCATTTCTTCGGGGTGCTGCTGCAGGTCCATCTGGAGGCCCGCCGCCTCGGCCTGCGCGGCCTGACCAAGGAAGAGCTTCCGAACGCGCTGAAGGTGATCCGCGAAGGGTGGCTGTCGATCCTGCCGCTGATCCTGCTGATCGCCATGCTGATGAGCGGGCGGACCCCGTTCCTTGCCGCCTTCTGGGCCATCGTCGCCTGCATCGGGGTGATGATCGTGCAATCGGTCATGCGCCTCGGCGTGACCGAGGGGATGAAGGACGCGGCCCGCGGCCTGTGGGACGGGTTCGTGCTGGGCGCCAAGCAGTCGCTGTCGGTGACGGCGGCGGCGGCGCTGGTGGGCATCATCATCGGCATCGTCACCCTGACGGGCGTCGGGTTCAAGATCGCCTACATGGTCACGGGTCTGGCCTCGGGCTGGGCGCAGGATGTGCATGGCCTGCTGTCGGTCCTGCCGTTCGAGTTGATGGGCATTCCGGCGCTGACGCTGCTCTTCACGCTGATGATGACGGCGGTCGTCTGCATCCTGATGGGCTGCGGCATCCCGACCACGGCGAACTACATCATCATGGTGGCGGTGGCGGCCCCGATCCTCGGCCTTCTGGGCGTGCAGCCGATCGTCGCGCATTTCTTCGTCTTCTATTACGGCGTGCTGGCGGATGTGACACCGCCCGTGGCGCTGGCGGCCTATGCCGCGTCGGGGATCGCGGGGGCGAACGCGTTTCAGGCGGGCAACACCGCGTTCCGCCTGTCGATGGGCAAGGCGCTGGTGCCGTTCGTCTTCGTCTTCTCGCCCGCGCTGCTGCTGGTGACGCCGGAATTCACGGTGCCGGCCTTCCTGCTGGCGGCGGGCGGGGCGATGCTGGGCATCTTCGCGCTGTCGGCGGCGATCACCAACTGGATGCTCGCGCCGCTTCATGCGTGGGAACGGGCGCTCTTGGTGGTGGCGGCGCTTCTGCTGATCGCGCCTGCGCTGGTGCCGACGGTGATCGGCTGCGTCTTCCTCGCGGTGCCGCTGCTGCGCCAGCTCATGGCCCGCCGCGCCGCAGCCTGAGGCGGCGGCCCCCGCCGGGTGCGGCGGGGGCACGACTTTTGCGCCGCGGACGGAACGGGTTCCGCCGCACCGGTGTTTCCCCAAGGACCTGCGGACAGGAGGGGTGATGGAACGGCAGCGCGAACTCGAACGGCTCGACCGGTTGGCGAAGGGGCTGGATGCGCAATTCCGCATTCTGGGCATCCGCTTCGGCTGGGACGCGATCCTCGGCCTGCTTCCGGGCGTGGGCGATGTGGCGACGACGATTCCCTCGGCGCTGATCATCCACCGGGCATGGCGTTTGGGCGTGCCGCGCCATGTGCTGCTGCATATGTGCGCCAATACCGGGGTGGATATGCTCGTCGGGTCCATCCCGCTGCTGGGCAGCGTGTTCGACGTGGCCTTCCGCGCCAATCTGCGCAACATTGCCCTCATCCGCCGCCATCTGAATGATCTCCCCTGAGGTGCAAGGAATGTCTGAGGTGCTCGTTCCCGGTCGCAATTGCTGGACCATCGCCGAGGCGCAGCGCTTCGCCGTCCTGATCGACGCAGAGAACTATTTCCACATCGCGCGGGATGCGATGATGCGGGCCGAGCGGACGATCACCATGATCGGCTGGGATTTCGACGCGCGCATCCGTCTGGACCACCCGCAGGACCCGGACGGCACCCCCGAAACGCTGGGCGAGTTCATCCTGTGGCTGGTGAACCGCAAGCCCGATCTGGAGATCCGCCTGCTTCAGTGGAATTCGGGGATGCTTCAGAACTGGATGCGCGGGATCAACGCCTATTACCTGATGCGGTGGAAGGCCCATAAGCGCATCACCGCTCGGTTCGACGGGGTGCATCCGCCCGCCGGATCGCATCATCAAAAGCTCTTGGTGGTGGATGACAGCCTTGCCTTTTGCGGCGGCATCGACATGACGGTGAAACGCTGGGACACCCGCGCCCACCGCGACGACGAACCGGAGCGGACCTCCCCCTCGGGGCGGGCGCTTGGCCCGTGGCACGATTGCGCGACGCTCTGCGACGGAGAGGCCGCCGAGGCGCTGGCCGAGGTGACGCGCCGCCGCTGGGAACGCGCGACGGGGCAAAAGATCGCGCCCTCGGGCGCGGCGCCGCTCGCATGGCCCGAAGGGCTGGAGCCGCTGACCGGCCCCGTCCGCATCGCCGTGGCCCGCAGCCGCCCGAAGATGGCCGATCAGACCCCGATCCGCGAGATCGAGGCGCTGTATCTCGACCTCGTGGCCTCGGCCAAGGATGTGATCTATGCCGAAAGCCAGTATTTCGCCTCGCGCCGGGTGGCGGCGGCGATGGCCCGGCGGCTGGAGGAGCCGGACGGCCCCGAGATCATCATCGTCAATCCCGACAGCGCCGAAGGCTGGCTGGAGCCGATCGCGATGGACACCGCCCGCGCCCGGCTGGTGGAATCGCTGCGCCGCCATGACCGATATGGCCGCTTTGCGATCTACCGCCCCGTGACGGAGGGGGAGAATCCGATCTACGTCCATGCCAAGGTGGTGCTGGTGGATGATCGGTTCCTGCGGATCGGCTCGTCCAATTTCAACAACCGCTCCATGCGGCTGGATTCGGAATGCGACGTGGCGCTGGATGCCGCGCAGGATCCGACGGGGGCGATGTCGCGCCGCCTTCTGGATCTGCGCCACGACCTTCTGGGCGAGCATCTGGGCCGCCCCCCCGAAGAGGTGGCGGCCGCCGTCGCGGAGCATGGCTCCGTCCTGCGCGCGATCGAGGCGCTGCGGGGCCGGGGGCGCAGCCTCGTGCCCTATGAGGTGCCGGACCTGAACGCCGTCGAGGAATGGCTTGCGGATAACGAGATCCTAGACCCCGATGGCCCCGAAGAGATGTTCGAGGCGCTGTCGCATCGGGGTCTGTTCCGGGGCCGCCTGCGCGCACCGCGCCCTTAATGCATGTGGTGCATCGGCGCTTCGTCGGCGTTCGGGGCAAGGATCGGCAGGTCCACCGTCACCGGGGCGGCATGTTCGAAATGCAATTCCAGCGTCAGCGTCTCCCCCTCGCGCAGCGGGGCGGCGAGGTCCTGAAGCATCAGGTGCATCCCCGAGGGGGAGAGGGACACCGTCTCTCCGGCCGGAAGGGGCAGGCCATCCCGCATCGGGGCCATGCGCATCGTATCGCCCGACATCTCCATCCGGTGCAGGTCGACGCGGCCCGCGGCGGCGCTTTCCACCGAGGTCAGGCGGTCGTCGCTGTCCGATCGGTTGATGAGGTCGAGATAGGCCCCCCCCACCGGCGCGCCGGGCAGGGTGGCGCGGGCGAAGCCATGCGCCACCTCCACCATGGCATGGGGCCCGTCATGGGCGAAGGCCGGGGCGGCCAGAAGCAGGGCGGCGGCGGTCAGGATCGTGCGGAACATCAAAGCTCTCCTTGGGGAATGATGGCGCGGGGCGTGCGGGCCCAACGCAGGATGTCGATCAAAAGGAACAGCGCAAGGCTGATCCCCAGAACGGGAAGCGCCCAGCCGAGGGCGAGGGCGAAGGCCAGCGCCGCGAGCCGCCCAAGGGCGGGCAGCGCGAGGATGGCGGGGATCAACGGCATCGGTGCGGCGACGGGCCGGCGCGCCCACCACATGCGATAGCCAAGGACGATCATCACCAGAAGCCCGCTGGCGACGGCGGCCATCAGCATCTGGTTCGGCAGGCCGAAGAGGATGCCCATATGCATGTCGATCCCCCAGCGGATCATCTTGGCGACCGGGCCGAAGCTGGCGAACATCGCGCGGTCCGTCACGGCCAGCGTCGCCGGATCGAGCGCCACCGTATCCACCTGCGACGGCCAGCGGCGGTCGTATTCGCGCACCATCCACGCTTGGCCCGGACGGGGCAGGCGGATTTCAAAGCGGGGGCTGTCGATCCCGCCGGCCTTGGCGGCGGCGGCGGCGGCATCGAGCTGGTCAAGCCGATCCTCGCGCAGGGCGGGATCTTGGGCGTGGTGCAGGGCATGTTCGCCCCCCGCCGCGCCTGCGGCAAGGCTGACCGAGGGCGTCGTCCAACCCATCGCCTGACGCAGCATGTCGATCCGCCCGCCCGCCGCCTGCGACCATGTCAGCCCCGTGGCCGAGACGAAGATCAGCACCACCGCCAGCGACACCCCGAGCGTGCCGTGAATCCAGCGGCGGCGCTGCGCCGGCGGCATCGCCCGCAGCGCCTGCGTCCGCTTCGGCGCCGTCGCCCAAAGCGCGACACCGCCCAGCGTCACCAGCCACAGCCACGAGGCCGCAAGCTCGCTGTAATAGCGGCCCCAATCGCCGAGGTGCAGATTGCGGTGCAGATCGTCGAGGAAGATCCGCAGCGGCAGCACCCCGCTGGTGCCATAGGTCGTCAGATCGCCGCGGATCGCCAACGTCACGGGATCGACGAAGACGGTGCGGTTCTGCGACGCGCCGAGCGCGGGATCGGAAAAGAGGATTCGCGTCGTCTGCCCCGGCCCCGGCGCGGGGCGCACGGCCGACACGGCGAGCGGCGTGTCCAGATAGGCGCGGGCGGCCTCGGCCTGATCGGTCAGGCTGCGGGCGGGGCCGGAGCTGTCGGTGGTCAGCGCCCCGCGATAGAGGAACGCCTCCAGTTGCGGGGTCGCGACATAGAGAAGCCCGGTCAGGGCGGCGACGAACAGGAACGGACCGATGAACAGCCCGGCGTAGAAATGAAGGCGCAGCAAAAGCGCGCGCAGGGCCCCCGGGCCCGCGGATACGGAATGCGACATGACATGACCTTGAATGCGCCGGCGGCGCGTATGGAAACTGGATTTCGACGGGTCAGGTCAGGGCCGGGGGGCCGCGCGGGGGAACGGCGGGATCGCGCGCGCGGCCGAAGGCGCGCTGCGTACGCGGCAGGATCACGGTGGCCGCGATATGCCGCTCGGTCGGGATCAGGGCGGGGATGCGCGCCGGAAGATCGCCGCTGGCCAGCAGATGGCAGAGCGAGCAGGTCGCCGTATGCACATGGTCCGGGCCGTCATGGTTGCACAGATCGGCGCGGGTGTTGCCCTCCAGCAGCCACGCCTCCAGCCGCACCTCCGACGCCGAGGGCGCCGCGCGCAGCGCCGTGCCGGCCGCGAAGGCGACCGACAGGAGCATCAGCAGCACTAGCCCCGGCAGAAACTGGAACGAACGGTCGCGCATGCGGTGGAGAATGCGCGGCCCCCCGTGCACGATCAAGTGACATTTCGCCCCACCCCCTCCCTTGACAGAAGGGGCGTCTTCGGGCATCACCCTGCCCGTTGGGGTCGTAGCTCAGTTGGGAGAGCGCGTCGTTCGCAATGACGAGGTCAGGGGTTCGATCCCCCTCGACTCCACCAAATTCCTTCTGGAACGGCGTTGTCATCGTCTGGGGCGTGGGTTAGCCCTTGGATGGTCCTATGCAATCCAGAGGTTCATGTGCCGCAGCCCGGTCCCCCGTCATCGCCGATCGTTCCCGTTCTGGCCCGGCAGATCGCCGCGATCCGCCTTGGGGACGATCTGCTGTTCGAGGCGGTGATCGACGCGGACCGCCCCACGCGGCGCGAGGTGTTCGTCTATCAGCCGCGCCAAGACCGCCCCGCCTTTGCGCATTCGCCGACCGCCGGGATGATCGCCTGCCGCCATGTGCCCCATGCCACTGTTTTCGTGCACGAGGATGAGGTGCCGGTTCCCGGCCCCCTTGGGGTGCGGGTGAATGGGCAGGCGGCGGCGCTGCCCTCGGTTCCGGCCGAAACCGCGCTCTTTGCGGGGCGGCGCACGCTGATCGCCCAGTGCAACGGCGAGACGGCGGCGAATGCGCAGGACTGGCTTGCTTGGCACGCGGTGCATCACCGGGCCGACGCGGCGCTGATCGTGCATCGCGGCACGCCGGACGCGGCCGCCGCCTTCCGCACCGAACTTGCGGCGCGGATCGGGGGGGATGGGCGGCTGGCGGCAATGGGGCCGGTGATGGTGCTGGGCTTCGACGCCCCCCTCGGCCGCGCCGGGGCCGGGCCGGAGGCCGATCCCATGTACGCCCCCGACGCCCCCGGCAAGGACCGGATGACCGCGCCCGAACCCGACCCGTGGAGCGCGCCTTTGGGGTTCACGCTGCTTTATGATCTGCTGCGCGCGCGCTTTCTGGGCCGGGCGGCGGCGGTGGCGCGGCTGGAACTGGCCGATCTGCTGCATCCCGGCGCCGAGGGGCGGACGGTGTTCGACGCGCTGACCGCGCAGGACGAGGCGGTGATCCTGCTGGTCGGAGAGCGCGCCTACCCATGGGCGCAGCGGCGGGAGGAAACGGACTTCGGCGATCATAGCTGCCTGCGCTTCGATGCCTCCGAATACGATCGAAGCTGGTGCCTGCAGCCCGACCGCCTGCCGCAGGGGGTGATCTGGATGCCCTATCGCATCGTTGGGGCCAAGCCGCGCGTGGTGCATCGCTGGGGCTTCTGGCGGTGCATGGCGCTGCGATACGGTTCGGGCAAGGTGTCGCGCATCGTCGCCCGCTCGGCCTTGCAAGAGGATGCGGGCCTTCTGGCAATGGGCCGCTTTTTCGGGGCCGAGCCGGAACGGATTTCGGCCGATACGGGCAATGCCAAGCACCTTCCGGCGCGCGAGGTGACGGGCCGCCGCACCGCCGTCGTCACCACGATGAAGAACGAAGGGCCATTCATCCTCGAATGGATCGCTTATCACCGCGCGATCGGGGTGGAGGATTTCCTCGTCTATACCAACGATTGCACGGATGGGACGGATGGGTTGCTGCAACTCCTGATGCGCAAGGGCATCGTGGAATGGCGCGAGAACCCCTATCGCGAAAGCGGCATGAAGCCCCAGCACGCCGCCCTCGATGCCGCCAATTCTGAGGATGTGATCCGAAACGCCGATTGGGCGATTTGCATGGATGTGGACGAATATATCGCCGTCCATACAGGGGACGGCACGCTGAACGCGCTGTTTGATGCGGTGCCGGATGCGAACATGATCGCGCTGACATGGCGGCTGTTCGGCAATGCCGACATCCACGCCTATCGCGATGGTTTCATCACCCAGCAATTCACGCAGGCCGCGCGGGAGATGTCGCCCTTGCCGCATCAGGCATGGGGGTTCAAGACGCTGTTCAAGAATGTGGGCCTGTTCAAAAAGCTGGGCGTGCACCGGCCCAAGGGGCTGCGCCCGCAGGCGGTGCGGCGGATCCAGTGGGTCAACGGCTCGGGCCGTCCCATGCCCGAAGGCGAATGGCGCAGCGCATGGCGGTCGAATACGGACACCTATGGCTACGATCTCGTGTCGTTGAACCACTACGCCGTGCGGTCCGCCGACAGCTTTCTGGTGAAGCGCGACCGGGGCCGGGTGAACCATGTGGACCGCGATCAGGGCATGGCCTACTGGTTCCGCATGAACCACAACGTCGTGGAGGATCGCCGGATGGAGCGTGCCCTGCCGCGCCTTCGGGCCGAATACGACCGCCTGATGGCCGATCCCGAGATCGCGGCCGCCCATGCCGCCTGCGTGGCCGCGCACCGGGCCAAGATCGCCGAGCTGAAGGCCGAGCCGGACCCCGCCGCCTTTCACGCCGCCATCACGGCCCCCCGCGCGCAGCGTCTGGCGCGGCTGCACGGGCATTTCGGCCTGAACGTCTATCTTGCCGGGCCGGAGGTCATCCCCGAAGAGATCGCGCTTCTGCCGCCCGAGGCGCCGTTCCATTTCAACGTGGATCGCGTGGCCGAAACCCAGCACTGAACGGCGGGCACCCATCGGGCGCCCGCCCTCTCGTCAGAAGGTCTTCGTCAGCCCGACATAATAGGCGCGGCCCGGTTCGTTGAACGTGTTCGCGCCGATGCCGGTGCGGCTCACATCCTTGTCTAAGAGGTTCGTGATGCCGCCGGTGATGAAGAAGCTGTCATCCACCGCATAGCGCGTCGCGATATTGGCGATGGTGTAGGGGTCGCGATCCTCGGCATCCTCGATCTCGGCATTGGTCAGCGCGTTGTACTGCGCCGCCTCGATCCGCCCGTAATGCGTGAGCGACGGCGTGATCGTCAGATCGTCCGTCGCGCGCCATTCCAGCCACGCATTCACCGTGTATTCCGGCACGAGGCTCAGCGGATCGCCCGTCTCCTTGTTCTCGGATTTGAGGATATAGGTGAGGTTCGTCGTCAGGGTCAGACGCTCGGACAGGGGGGTGGCGTAGCTGCCCTCCAGCCCGGAGATGACGGCGCGGGGGATGTTCTCCCACTGGAAGATCTTGCAGCTGGAGGCCGCCCCATCATAGGTGCAGTCCGCCGCCGCCATCAGCGTATCGCCCGACTGGATACGGTTGCGATAGTCGTTGTGGAACGCGGTCAGCGTCGCCGCCGTGCCGAAATCGTCGCGATAGGCGATCCCGATCTCGGAATTGACCGAGGTTTCCGGCTCCAGATCCGGGTTGCCAAGGACATAGCACGGCCCGTCCACGCCTTCGGGGCAACCATTGCCGCGCGTGACGTAGATGTAGTTGGAGCTGAGTTGATAGAGGTTCGGCGCCTTGAACGCCCGCGCCACGCCGCCCTTCACCGTCCAGCGATCGCTGATCTCGTAGGAGGCGTTCATCGCGCCGCTGATGTTCACGCCGAAGCTTTCGCCCCAATCGGCGCGCAGGCTCGGCGACAGGGTCAGCCGGTCGGAGATCTCGATATTGCCCTCGCCATAGATGCCGACCAGCGTCTGATCGAGGACGGGATCGCGGTCGGCGCTGTCGGCCTCCACGTCGCCGTAATCGAAGCCGACATCCACCGCGCCGTCCACGATCACCGAATCGTTCAGCCGCTCGTGCCGCACCTCGGAGCCGACGGTCCATGTCGCCAGATGGCTGCCGATCTGGCCGGGCAGCACCCATTCGGTCTTGGCCGCGATGTTGCGCAGGTTCACCGTGCCGAAATCGGTGGCGTTGATCTGCCCCTCGCCGCCGCCGGCGGTGCCTTCCAGAAGGCGGGTGTTGTCCGTCGTCTCGAATTGCAGATAGCTGGTGGAGGAGGCCAGCCCGTAGATCCCATGGTGCGTGATCGCGGCGGTGCGGCGGCGCATGATGTTGGTTTCCGAACCGATCAGGCTCTGGATCAGGGGATCGTCATCGCCGCTCGAAAGCTGGGTGTCGCCGGCATAGATGTTGCCCTGCCGCGAATAGCCCAGCTCGAAGTCGATGCGATGCGCGTCGGTCGGGGTCCAGCGCAGAAGGCCGGTGAAATCGCGGTTGCGCACCCCTTCGTTGCCCGCCGGAACGCTGCATTCGGTGACGGCGCCGCGGAAATAGCACGTCTCCCCCTTCAGGGCATCGGCGTTGATGTCGGCATCGTCGGCATCGGTCTTGTTCAGGTTGGCCGTGAAGCGCAGCGCGAGTTGATCGCTCAGCGGTTTCGTCCATGTCAGGTTGAGGCGCTTGGTATCCCCTTCCTTGGAGGATTCCGGCGCGTCGTACTGGGTGCTGACGGTCACGCTTTCGGTGTCCGGCACCTTGGTGATGATGTTGACCACACCGCCCGCCGCGCCCGATCCGTAGCGTGCGGCGGCCGGGCCGCGGATCACTTCCACTCGCTCGATCAGTTCGGGGGCGACCCAGTTCGAATCGCCGCGCGTGTCCCGCTCGCCGCCCCGGCCCATCTTGACCGAATTGCGCGACAGCACCGGGCGGCCGTCGATCAGGATCAGCGTGTTCTCCGGCCCCATGCCGCGGATGTCGATCTGCCGCTGGTTGCCGCGCTGCCCCGTGGAGGAGGAGCCGGTGAGGTTCACCCCCGGCTGCTTGCGCACCAGTTCGGCGATGTCGTTGGTGACGGGGCCGTTGGCGATATCCTCGGCCGTGATCTCGGACACGCCGAGCGATTGGAGCACCTCCTCCTCGTAGGAGCGTACGAGGATCTCGTCGAGGGCGATCGCCTCGTCCGAGGTGCTGGGAAGGGCCACATCCTGCGCCGCCAGCGGCATCGCCGCCGAGCACAGGATCAGGGTCAATGTGGACATAGGGATGGAACGCGCCATGCCGGTCTCCTGATGAAAGGGATCAAGGGATGGCTGGCGTTCTTGCGACGTGGTGCAAAGAAGGGTCAGGGACCCGATGCTGGCATCACGGGTGCGTTACATTCTGTGATCGCAGCGTGCAACCCCTTATCCGCCCGAGGTACTTTTTGCCGCAGCAAGGCGTGTCGGCCGAAGCACGATCGCCGCCACGAGGCCCACCACCGCAATGCAAGCCGCCGTCAGATAGATGGCGGTGAAGGCCGCCGCATAGCGGTGCGGCGTGTCCAGCCCCTGAAGCGCGGGCGCGGCGAGCCGCCCCGACAGGATCGCGCCATAGGCCGAGATGGCGAGCGCCGCCCCCGCCATGCGCATCAGCGTGACGGCCCCCGTCGCCGCCCCCACATCGCCCCGCGGCGCCGAGGCCTGCGCCCCGAGGATCGGTGCCTGCTGGCCCATGCCGATGCCGATGCCCTGAAGCAGCAGCACCGCCGCGATCACCGCGCGGGGCGTCTCCGGCCCCATGCGCGACAGCAGCACCAGCATCACCGTGCACAGCGTCAGCCCCGCCAAAAGGAAGCTGCGGTAATCGCCGCTGCGCGAGATGTAGCGCCCCGCCGTGATGGAGCCGGTGGCGATCCCGCCGGTGATGGCGATGAAGAACAGCCCGGCATGGGCGGGCGACAGTCCCGTCGTCGTCTGCAGAAACAGCGCGTGGAAGTTGACCATCCCGATCGCGATCCCGCCCGAGGTGAGCGCGACGAGCAGCATCAGCGGAAAGACCGGATCGCGGAACAGCGTCAGCGGGATGATCGGTTCGGGCGCACGCCGTTCGATCCGCACCCATGCGATCAGCGCCAGCACGGCGATCGCCACCAGCCCCAGCGAGGGCCACGAGATCAGCGCCCCGAACAGCTGTGCCCCATCCGCCAGCAGCACGATCGCCGCGATCGCCGCCGCCAGCGTCAGCGCCCCGGCCCAGTCGATGCGCGGCTGGCGCGCCGGGCGCAGATAGGGCAGCAGCAGATGCAGCCCCAAGAGCGCCGCCGCCGCCACCGGCACGTTGATGAGGAAGATCGATCGCCACCCGAAGGTGGAGGTCAGCACCCCGCCGATCGTCGGCCCCAGACTGCCCGAGGCCACGAGCACGAGGCTGGAGAAACTCTGATAGCGCGCCCGCTCGCGCGGTTCGAACAGGTCGCTGTTGATGGCGAAGATGGACACCATGATCCCGCCGCCGCCAAGGCCCTGAAGCGCCCGCGCCGCGATCAAGAGCGGCATGGTCGGCGCCAGCGCGCAGGCCAGCGATCCCGCGATGAAGATCGCCACCGCCGCCATCATGACGTATTTGCGGCCAAAGAGATCGCCGAGCTTGCCGTAGATCGGCATCACCGTGCTTTGCGCCAGAAGGTAGCTGGCGGCGACCCAGCCGAACTGCTCCATCCCGCCCAGATCGCCGACGATGGAGGGAAGCGCCGTCGCGACCACCTGATTGTCCAGCGTCGCCATGAACATGGACAGCATCAGGAAGGCGAATATGACCTGACGGCGCCCACGGGACAGGCCCAGCCCGTGCGGGGCTTCGGCCGGCATGCTGATGGCCATCGACGGCGCTCCTATACGGTTCCCGGATGATCGGGACATATGGCCACCGTATACGGCCGTATGCAAGGGGGCTCCGCGCCCCCCTTACCGGATCAGGCGCCGCGGATGATCTTGCGGAAGGGTTCGAACAGCCCTTCGTTGCCGACGATGACCGAACCGCTTTCCAGCGGGTCCTGCCCCTCGCGGATGCCGGAGATGAGGCCGCCCGCTTCGCGCACGATCACGAGGCCCGCCGCCATGTCCCACGCGTTGATCCCGCGCTCCCAGTAGCCGTCGTACCGACCGGCCGCGACATAGGCCAGATCCAGCGCCGCCGCGCCCCAGCGGCGCACCCCGGCGCAGACCGGCATCAGACGCGCCAGATCCTGCAGCGTGGCCGGCAGCGGCCCGCGCCCGGCAAAGGGCACGCCGGTGGCGAAGATGCCCTCGATCATCTGGCGACGGCCCGACACGCGCAGGCGGCTGTCGTTCATCCATGCCCCGGCGCCCTTTTCGGCCCAGAACATCTCGTCCTTGGCAGCGTCGTAGACGACACCGGAAACGATCTCCCCCTTATGCTCCAGCGCGATGGAGACGGCCCAATGCGGCAGGCCGTGCAGGAAGTTCGTCGTGCCGTCCAGCGGATCGACGATCCAGCGGCGGGTGGGGTCCTGACCGTCGGTCTCGCCCGTTTCCTCGCCCAGCCAGCCATAGGTGGGGCGGGCGGTCATCAGTTCTTCCTTGATGATCCGTTCGGCTTCGCGGTCGGCGCGCGAAACGAAGTCGCCCGGCCCCTTGGAGGAGACCTGAAGGTTCTCCACCTCGCGGAAGTCCTTCACCAGCGAGCGGCCGGCCTTGCGGGCCGCCTTGATCATGACGTTGAGGTTCGCGCTGCCTTGCATGGGACGGACTCCTGTTTTCAAGGGCGGGGGTATAGCCAACCGTCCGCGCGAAGGGAAGGGGTCAGCGGGCGAACTCGTGCCGCCGCGGCAGCAGGATCGTCAGCACCCCCAAGGCGGGCAGCCATGCGCAGGCGTGATAGACCGCGCGGATGCCATGTGCATCGGCCGCCAGACCGAGCGCCGCCGCCGCCAGCCCCCCCATCCCGAAGGCCAGCCCGAAGAAGATCCCGGCCACCATCCCGACCCGTCCGGGCAGGAGTTCCTGCGCCGTCACCACGATCGCGGGGAAGGAAGATGCGATGATGAACCCGATGATCATCGTCAGCACCGCCGACCCTGCCAGCCCCACATGCGGCAGCGCCAGCGTGAAGGGCAGCGCCCCGAGGATGGAGAACCAGATCACCGCCGTCGTGCCGAAGCGGTCGCCGATCGGCCCGCCCAGAAGCGTGCCCGCCGCCACCGCCCCGAGGAACAGGAACAGCATTACCTGCGAGGTCTGCGTGGAGACGCCGAAACTCTCGATCAGATAGAAGGTGTAGTAGCTGGAGAGCGAGGCCATATAGGCGTTCTTGGAGAAGGTGAGGAAGGCCAGCACCGTCAGCGCGAGGATGATGCGCTTGCGCGGCAAGGGCAGGGTGCGGTCGGCCAGAACCTTGCCGCGCGTGCGGGCATACTCGCCATACCAGCGGCCCACGCGGTAGAGGATGGCGATCCCCGCCGCCGCCAGCACGCAGAACGCCGCGACCGAGGGGCGCCCCAGCGGCACCACGACGAACGCCGCCAGCAGCGGCCCCGCCGCCTGCCCGGCATTGCCGCCCACCTGAAAGATCGACTGCGCCACCCCGAACCGCCCGCCCGAGGCCATCCGCGCCACGCGGCTGGCTTCGGGATGGAAGACCGCGCTGCCGATCCCGATCAGCGCCGCCCCCGCCAGCAGCACGCCGTATCCGGGCGCGAAGGCCAGCACCAAGAGCCCGACGAAGCTGGCGGCCATGCCGATCGGCAGCGACATCGGCGCGGGGCGGCGGTCGGTGGCGATCCCCACCACCGGCTGCAAGAGCGAGGCCGTGCATTGGAAGATCAGCGTCAGCATCCCGATCTGCCAGTAATCCAACGCGAAATCGGCCTTCAACACCGGATAGATCGCCGAGAGCAGCGATTGCAGCACGTCGTTGACGAAATGGCACAGGCTGATGGCCAGAATCACGGAATAGGTGGTCACCTCGGCGCGCCGGTCCGGCACGGGGGTCGCGGCGGTCTGGACATCGGCCATGACGAATCCTCTGATGCTTCGGCCGTCATACGCCGGGCCGCATGGCATCACCAGAGTCATCTTCGGCGGGGCTTGCCAGCCGATGGGCCCCGCGCTAGAGATCGAAGCATCAGGTCAGGGAGAAGCCGGTTCGCGCCGGTGCCGAAGGAGCAACCGCCCCGGTAAACTCTCAGGCAAAAGGACCGGCCTGATGCGAAGCTCTGGAGAGAGGCCGCGTGCGGCCCGCCGACGGGATAACGATCTCAGGCGCAAGGGACAGAGGGGGCATCGCGGAACGGGGATCGGCCCGTTCGGATGCCGGGATTCCGGCCTGATGACGGGGGAACCCCATGGACCTGCAACGCCTGCCGCTGCATGATCTTCACGTGGAACTTGGGGGGCGCATGGTGCCCTTCGCGGGCTGGCACATGCCCGTGCAGTTCGAAGGCGTGATGGCCGAACACCTGCACACCCGCCGCGCCGCCGGCCTGTTCGATGTCAGCCATATGGGGCAGGTAATCCTGCGCCCGCGCACCGACATGGCCGCCCTTTGCGCCGAGATGGAGGCGCTGATGCCCGTCGCCGCCGCCGCGCTGCCCGAAGGGCGCCAGCGCTATGGCCTGCTGACGAATGCGCAGGGCGGCATCCTCGACGATCTGATGTTCGCCAACCGGGGGGATCATCTCCTCCTGGTCGTCAATGCCGGCCGCGCCGCCGAGGACATCGCCCATCTGCGCGCCCATCTGGGCGATCAGGTAGAGCCCGTGACGGACCGCGCGCTTCTGGCGCTGCAGGGCCCGCAGGCCGAAGATGCGCTGGCCCGCCTCGTGCCCGCCGTCATGGCGATGCGCTTCATGGATGTGATCACCGCCGACACGCTGTTCGGCGCGCTCTGGATCTCCCGCTCGGGCTATACCGGCGAGGATGGGTTCGAGATTTCGGTCCCCGTGCCGGGCGCCGAGGGGCTGGCCCGCGCGCTTCTGGCGATGGCGGAGGTGGCCCCCATCGGCCTTGGCGCGCGCGACAGCCTGCGGCTGGAGGCGGGGCTGTGCCTGCATGGCCATGACATCGACGCCTCCACCACCCCGGTCGAGGCGGCGCTCTCTTGGGCGATCCCGAAATCGCGGCGCGGCGGAGGATTCCCCGGCGCGGAGCGCATCCTTGCCGAACTGGCGGACGGCCCCGAACGCCTGCGCGTCGGCCTTGCCCCCGAAGGCCGCGCCCCGATGCGCGAGGGCACGGCCCTCTTCGCCGCCGATGGCACCCCCGTCGGCACCGTCACCTCGGGCGGGTTCGGCCCCAGCGTCGGCGCGCCCGTCGCGATGGGCTATGTCGCCGCCGCCCATGCCGCCCCCGGCACCCCCCTGTTCGGCGAGGTGCGGGGCAAACGCCTGCCCGTCCTCGTCGCCGCGCTTCCCTTCATCCCCGCATCCTTCAAACGCTGAGGAGACGTCCCATGAAATACACTGAAGAGCACGAATGGCTGCGCGTCGAAGGCGATTATGTCGTCGTCGGCATCACCGAACACGCCGCCGCCCAATTGGGGGATGTGGTGTTCGTCGAACTGCCCGAGGTGGAGACGCAGGTCGCCACCGGCGATGAGGTGGTCGTGATCGAAAGCGTCAAGGCCGCGTCCGACATCCTCGCCCCCGTCGACGGCGAGGTCGTGGAGGTCAATGACGAGCTGGCCTCCAACCCCGGCCTCGTGAACGAGGACCCGACCGGCCGGGCGTGGTTCTTCAAGCTGAAGGTCGAGGATCTGTCCGTCGTGGATCAGTTCATGGACGAAGACGAATACGCCGATCTGATCGGCTGACCCCCTCCCATACGGCAGGACATCATGGCCTATACGCCCGTCGCCTACGACCCCTACGACTTCGCCAATCGCCGCCATATCGGCCCCTCTCCGGCCGAGATGGAGGAGATGCTGGCCGTCTGCGGCGTCCGCACCCTCGATCAACTGATCGAGGAAACGATCCCCGCCTCCATCCGGCAGGACCGCCCGCTGGATTGGGCGCCCTTGGCCGAGCATGAGCTGCTGGCCAAGATGCGCGAGGTGGCGGGCCGCAACCGCGTGATGACCCAGCTGATCGGGCAGGGCTATCACGGGACGGTCACGCCCCCGGCGATCCAGCGCAACATTCTGGAAAACCCGGCTTGGTACACCGCCTACACCCCCTATCAGCCCGAGATCGCGCAGGGCCGTCTGGAGGCGCTGCTGAACTTCCAGACGATGGTGTCGGATCTGACGGGTCTGCCGGTGGCGAATGCCTCGCTCCTCGACGAATCCACCGCGGCGGCCGAGGCGATGGCGATGGCCGAACGCGCATCGAAGTCGAAGGCGCGCGCCTTCTTCGTCGATGAGGCCTGCCATCCCCAGACGATCGAGGTGATCCGCACCCGCGCCCTGCCGCTGGGCATCGAGGTGATCACCGGCCCCGCCGATACGCTGGACGCCGCCGCCGTGTTCGGCGCGATCTTCCAATATCCCGGCACCTTCGGCGAGGTGCGCGATTTCACCCCCGAAATCGAGGCCCTGCACGCCGCCGGCGCGCTTGCGGTGGTCGCGACCGACCTTCTGGCGCTCTGCCTTCTGAAGGAGCCGGGGGCGATGGGCGCGGATATCGCGGTCGGCAGTTCGCAACGCTTCGGCGTGCCGATGGGCTATGGCGGCCCGCATGCCGCCTTCATGTCCTGCCGCGACGCGCTGAAACGCTCCATGCCGGGGCGGATCGTGGGCGTGTCAGTGGATGCGCGCGGCAACAAGGCCTACCGCCTTGCGCTGCAAACGCGCGAGCAGCATATCCGCCGCGAAAAGGCCACCTCCAACGTCTGCACGGCGCAGGCGCTTCTGGCGGTGATGGCGGGCTTCTATGCCGTGTTCCACGGGCCGAAGGGCCTGCGCGCCATCGCCGAGCGCGTGCATTTCCACACCGTGCGCGTGGCCGAGGCGCTGCGCGCCGCCGGGGCGGATGTGCAGCCCGCCGCCTTCTTCGACACGATCACCGTGCGGGTGGGCGTGGGCCAGCAGGGCATCATGGCCGCCGCGCGCCATCGCGGCATCAACCTGCGCCGCGTGGGCCGCGACCGCGTGGGCATCAGCCTTGACGAGACGACCGATGAGGGCGTGATCGCCCGCCTTCTGGACGCCTTCGGCATCGCCGAGGTGCCCGCCACCGCCGCCGCCCCCGCCGTGCCGGACGCGATGCTGCGCCGCTCCGAGTACCTGACCCATCCGGTATTCCACATGAACCGGGCGGAGTCGGAGATGATGCGGTACATGCGCCGTCTGGCCGACCGCGATCTGGCGCTGGACCGGGCGATGATCCCCCTCGGCTCCTGCACGATGAAGCTGAACGCCGCGGCCGAGATGATGCCGATCACATGGCCGGAATTCGGCTCGCTCCATCCCTTCGCGCCGGCCAATCAGGCGCAGGGCTATGCCGAGGCGATCGCCGATCTGTCGGAAAAGCTCTGCACGATCACCGGCTATGATGCCTTTTCCATGCAGCCCAATTCGGGCGCGCAGGGGGAATATGCGGGGCTTCTGACCATTCAGGCCTATCACCGCGCCCGCGGCGAAGGGGAGCGGGACATCTGCCTGATCCCGATGTCGGCGCATGGCACGAATCCGGCCTCGGCGCAGATGGTGGGGATGAAGGTGGTGGTGGTGAAATCCGCCCCCAACGGCGATGTGGACATCGAGGATTTCCGCGCCAAGGCCGAAGCCGCCGGAACGCGCCTTGCCGCCTGCATGATCACCTACCCCTCCACCCATGGCGTCTTCGAAGAGGCCGTGCGCGAGGTGTGCGACATCACGCATCGCCATGGCGGGCAGGTCTATATCGACGGGGCGAACATGAACGCGATGGTCGGGCTGGTGAAGCCCGGCGCGATCGGCGGGGATGTCAGCCACCTGAACCTGCACAAGACCTTCGCGATCCCGCATGGCGGCGGCGGGCCCGGCATGGGGCCGATCGGGGTGAAGGCGCATCTGGCGCCCTTCCTGCCCGGCCATCCCGAAACCGGGGGCGAGGAGGGGCCGGTATCCGCCGCGCCCTATGGCTCGGCCTCCATCCTGCTGATCTCGTGGGCCTATTGCCTGATGATGGGCGGCGAGGGGCTGGCGCAGGCGACGCGCGTGGCCATCCTGAACGCCAACTACATCGCGGCGCGGCTGCGCGGGGCCTATCAGGTGCTGTTCATGGGCAATCGCGGACGGGTGGCGCATGAATGCATCCTCGACACCCGCCCCTTCGCCGAGGCGGGCGTGACGGTGGACGACATCGCCAAGCGCCTGATCGACAACGGCTTCCACCCCCCGACCATGAGCTTCCCGGTCCCCGGCACGCTGATGGTCGAGCCCACGGAATCCGAGACCAAGGCCGAGATCGACCGTTTCGTCACAGCGCTTTTGTCGATCCGCGAAGAGATCCGCGCCGTGGAGGACGGGCGCATCGCGGCCGATGCCTCGCCCCTGCGCCACGCCCCCCACACGGTGGAGGATCTGGTGGCCGAGTGGACGCGCCCCTATGCCCGCGAGGAAGGCTGCTTCCCCGCCGGCAGCTTCCGGGTGGACAAGTACTGGCCCCCCGTGGGCCGCGTGGACAACGCCTATGGCGATCGCAACCTGATCTGCACCTGCCCGCCGATCGAGACGTATCAGGACGCCGCCGAATGACGAAAAAGGCCCCCGGCATAACCGGGGGCCTTTCGCATTGCGCCTAGGCGCGCGATCCGAGGATCACTTCATCCCGCCGAGCCAGGATTCGTCCAGCTGGGGCTTGGCCTCCAGTTCGTCCTGCGTCAGACGCGTCACGACGGAGAAGTCGTCGCCGTCCTTGACGAAACGCACGTCCTTGAGGCTCAGCAGCACGGTGTCGTCACCGATGTCCAGCCAGCCGCCGGTTTCGACCGCAAGGCCCACCAGCTTGCCATCCGGCGACATCACGATGTCGTCCACCTCGCCGATGTCGTTCCAGTCGTCGCTGACGGCATCGTAGCTCGGCGTGGCGTTCCAGTCTTCGTCGCTGACCTCTTCGGCGACGGAGTAGATGTCGGCACCCAGCAGCTCATCGGCGCTGATCATCGAGGCATAGTTGTCCTCGGTGGCCACGCCGCTGTTGCCCATCATCATGCCGCCATGATGCATGTCGCCATGCATGCCGTCATGATGCATCCCGTCGTGCTGCATCGGCGCTTCGGTGGTGGCCGTCGTGCCCGGTTCGGCTTGCGTCGTCTGTGCGCCGGCAAAGGCGGTGGACAGGGCGAGAACCGAAGCGGCGAAGGGAATGGCTTTGAGTTTCATGGATTCCTCCAGTTTATTCTGCAGTGCGGCATGGCCGCGATCTGCGCAGGGTGTCACAGCCGTGGGGGCTGCGGGCGGGACCGGCGGAGCGATTGCCGCCCCGGCCCGCCTGTCGACGGCGAGAGCGTCGGATGCGCCGGGCGTCGTATCGTCTGGCGTGTCGCGTTCTCTCGTCTCATCATGGCGAACCAACACGCAGACCGCGGCGAGGTTCCGCCGATGCGCGGTATTTTTGGGCAAAGCGCGAATTTCTGCGTGTGCGGACAGTGGATTGACCCATGGACGTGCGCCATCTTCCTGTCATAAAGGAAGCACATGATGCGCATGACCGCTCTTGACGGCCTTCGGGGCTGGTTTCTGATCACCATGACCCTGAGTCATGTGGTGTTGCAGCAGGGCGTCTGGCTCGACTGGCTGCATTTCCGCAACCTGATGTTCGTCGAAAGCGCGCAGGGCTTCGTGTTCCTGTCGGGGCTTTTGTTCGGCATGGTGCAATATCGCCGCCTGATCAAACAGGGGCCGCAGGCGCTGTGGCAATCGGCCGGGCGGCGCGTGCTGGAACTGTGGTGCTGGGCCGTGGGGCTGCTGATCCTCGTGCTGATGGCGCGCAACCATCTGCCGAACGGCGCGTGGATCTACCGCAACTGGCTGGGACAGAGCGGCCTCGAGGATCCGATCCGCGTGGCCGCGATCGCCACCACGATCTTTCAGCCCACCTTCATGGATATCCTGCCGCAATACATGATCTACATTGCGGTGGCGCCCGCCGTCCTGCTTCTGGTCCGGCGCGAGCTCTGGCCGCTGGCGGCAGCGCTGTCGATCATCGTGTGGATGTCGGCGCAGCTCGGCCTCGTGCTGCCGCTGTCGCGCGGCGTCGATCTTCTGGCCGAGGCGCGGGACGGGCAGGGGCTGCGCATGGCCTTCGATCCGATGGGCTGGCAGCTTTTGTTCATGGGCGGGGTGATCGTCGGCAGCCTGTGGCAACGCGGCACCCTACGGGCCGAGCATCTGTTCCCCGCCGGCCCCGCATGGCCGCTGGCGGCGCTGGCGGTGATGCTGTTCTTCCTGCCGCTGCGGGTGCTGACGGCGCATGGCTGGCTCGATCCGCAGACGCTCGGCCTCTTTGCGCAGATGGAGCGGCGCTCCAATCTCGGGCCGGTCTATGTGATGAACTTCGTCGCGGCGGCGTGGCTGATGGGCTGGCTGCTGCATCGCGGGGCCGAGGCCGCGCCCGTCATTCAGCGCATCGCGGCGGGCCTGCGCCGTCTGGTGGGCTGGGAGTGGGCGGCGCTGCTGGGCCGCCATTCGCTTCAGACCTATGTCTGGCATGTGGTGCTGGTCTATGCGCTGCGCTATGCCGATGCGGCGCATGGGCCGCTGGGTCCGGTGCAGGCAACGCTGGGCGTGGCGGTGGCGCTGCTGCTGCTGCCCCTACCTGCCTGCCTGCTGGAGGGGCGCTTCATCCGCCGCCCCGTCGCCCCCGCCCGCCAAGAACCGCGGCTGAGCGCGCAGGACCTTCCCACCATCACCCCCAGCGTTCGCCAGCCCCCGGTGATGCGGCGGCCCTAGACCGGAACCGCCGCGAAGTGGCGCGATAGGAAATCGGCCACCGCATCGGCGCCCACGGGCTTTTCCATGAAGGCCAGCGGCTGCGCCTCGGCCGCGCGGGCGCGTGTGGCGGGATCGAGGCTGGCGCTAACGAAGATGCACGGGATGGCGTGGCGTTCGCGCAGCATCAGCGCCGTTTCCACCCCATCGGAATCCATCGCCAGATGCACATCCATGGTGGCAAGGTCGATGTCATGCGCCTCGGCCAGCTTCAGTGCCGCCGACTGATCCCGCGCGATGCCCACCGTCTCGAACCCCGCATCTTCCAAGGTACAGGCAAGGTCGAGGCCGATCAGGGCCTCATCCTCGACGATCAGGATCTTGCGGGGCATGCGGACAACCTTACTTCCAACGCGGGGGAGACGCGCGATTTGGAAAGAACGCATGGGCGTGGCTTTGGTTCCGCGTACCCGCGCCTTTTTCGGCCTATCCGCTGACGCGGCGCAGGAAGGCGCGGGTGCGCGGATCGCGCGGGGCTTCGAAGATCTGGGCCGGGGGGCCTTCCTCCACGATGCGGCCGCCTTCCATGAACAGCACCCGGTCCGCGATCTCGCGGGCGAACTGCATCTCATGGGTGACGATCAGCATGGTCTGGCGGCGTTCGGCGACGCGGCGCAGAAGGTCCAGCACCTCGCCCACCCATTCGGGATCGAGCGCCGAGGTCGGTTCGTCCAGCAGCATCAGATCGGCGTCCAGCGCCATGGCGCGGCCGATGCCGACGCGCTGCTGCTGCCCGCCCGACAGGGCGGCGGGAAAGCTGCCCGCCTTATCGGCAAGGCCCGTTTCGCGCAGGATCGCATCGGCGCGGGCCTCGGCCTCGGCGCGGGGGCGGCGCTGAACGGTGCGCAGCGCCTCGGTGATGTTCTGGCGCGCCGTGCGGTTGGCAAAGAGCGCGTAGTTCTGAAACACGAAGGCCGTCCGCCGCCGCAGCGCCAGAACCTGCGCCTTGCTGACGCGGGCCGCATCCACCGACAGATCGCCGATCTCGATCCGGCCGGCATCGGGGCGGTCCAGAAAGTTGATGCAGCGCAGCAGCGTCGATTTCCCCGTGCCCGACGGGCCGATGATCGCCACACGCTCGCCCGGCTGAATGGTCAGGTCGATCCCGTCCAGCACCACCGTATCGCCGAAACGCTTCGTCAGTCCTTCCAGCCGGATCATCGTGTGAACGCCTTGTTCAGGGAAAATTCGATGCGCCGCTGCACGACCGACAGCGCCTCCACCACGATCCAATAGATCACCGCGACGACGATGAACGCCTCGAAATAGAGGAAGCTGCCGGCGGCGGCCTTTTGCGTCGCGCCCATCATCTCCGTCACGCCCAGCGTGAAGGCGAGCGAGGTGCTCTTGATCATGTCGATAAAGTAATTGACCAGCGTCGGCGCCGCCACGCGGGCGGCCTGCGGCAGGATGATGCGGCCCATCATCTGGATGCGGGTCATGCCGACGGCCTCGGCGGCCTCCCACTGGCTACGGTCCACGCCCAGAACGGCGGCGCGGATGCTTTCGGCCATATAGGCGCTGAAATGCAGCGTGAGGCCGATGATCGCAGCCTCGACCCCGGTGATGCCGCGCAGCACCGGCATCACCTGCGGCAGCCCGTAATAGAAGAGGAACAGCTGCACCAGCAGCGGCGTGCCGCGGAAGAAGCTGATGAACAGCACCACCACCGCATCCAAGACGGGGATGCGGGCCACCCGCTCCATCGCCAGAAGGCAGCCGAGGATCAGCGCGCAGACCATCCCCGCCGCCGCCATGAACAGCGTCAGCGGCAGATAGCCCAGCAGGATGGGCACCAGACCCAGCATGAAATCGAGGTCCAGCGCCCGCATGTCAGTCGTCCAGCGGCTGGGTCACGTCGGCATCGAGCCATTTTTCGGAAATGGCGCTCAGCGTGCCATCCGCCTTCATCGCGGTGATCGCCTCGTCCACGCGGTCGCGCAGCGCCTCGGCATCCTGACGGAAGGGCAGGGCGTTGCGGATCTCCGAGAAGGGCTGCCCGGCAAGCGCCAGCGGCAGCGGGCTTTCCGCGATCACCTGCGCCGAGGAAACGCGGTCCATCACGAAGGCATCGACGCGGCCAAGGGCGGTGTCCTGCTCGATGTTGGATTCGTAGGTGCGGATGTCGATCTCGTCGGCATAGGGCAGGGCGCGCAGAAGCTGTTCGAAGTTCGACCCGAGGCTGACGGCCACGCTGCGGCCCTTCAGGGATTCGGGGCCGGTGATCTCATCCTCGTTGCCGCTGCGCACGACGACCTGCGCCCCGTCATAGACATAGGGCTGGGTGAAGAGGAACTTCGCCTCGCGCTCGGGGGTGATGGTGATCTGGTTTGCCACGGTGTCGATGCGGCCCGCATCCAGCGCCCCGATCAGACCCGAGAAGGACATGGTGACGAAGCTGACATCCATGCCGAGCCGCGCGCCAACCTCGTTCAGGAAATCGACCTCGAAGCCCTGAAGCGTATCGTCGCGGGTGAAGGTGAAGGGGAAGTATCCGCCCGACATGCCGACGCGCAGCGTGTCCGCCATGGCCGGGGCGGCCAGCGCGCCGAGCGCCGTCGCGAGGGTGAGTGCCTTGAGCATGCGCTGTCCTTTCAAAATCGACATCCGGGCCAATCATCGGGCCGGAACGGGGACATGACGCCTTCCGGCGCGCCCCGCAATGGCCTTGAGGAAACAAGAATGATCTTGTCAGGTTCCGTCCGGGGCGCAACCCGCTGTTCCGTCCGAATGCGGCGGCGCGGGACGTTGTTTCGCCCGCGCGCGCCCTTCGGCGGCATCCAGACGCAGTTCGGCGGCCAGAAGGCGGCGCGTATGGGGGTGTGCGGGGCTGTCCAGCACGCGGCGCACGGGGCCCTCCTCGACGATGCGGCCCTCGTGCAGGACGGCGACGCGGTCGCAAACCTCGTCCACCACGGCGATGTCATGGGTGATGAACAGCACCGCCAGCCCCTGCGCCGCCCGCAGATCGAGGATCAGGCGCAGGATCTGCCGCTGCACCGCCGCATCCAGCGCCGAGGTCGCCTCGTCGGCGATCAGAAGGCGCGGGCGCGGCATCAGCGCGCGGGCGATGGCGATGCGCTGGCGCTGCCCGCCCGAGAATTGGTGCGGAAAGCGCGTGGCGGCATCGGCGGGAAGGCCGACCTCCTCCAGCGCGGCGGCGATGCGGGCGCGGCGCGCGGCCCCGCGCAAGGCGGCCGGGTCCAGATGCAGCGGCTCGGCCACGATGCGCCCCACCCGCCAGCGCGGATCGAGCGAGCCGAGCGGGTCCTGAAACACCATCTGCACCGCCCGCCGCGCGGCCCGAAGCGCTGCGGGCGAGGCGTGGATGTCCTGCCCCTCCAGCCGGACCTGCCCGGCCTCGGGGCGGTGAAGGCCCGCCGCGACGCGGGCCAGCGTCGATTTGCCCGACCCGCTCTCGCCGACGATGCCCAGCACCTCGCCCGGCGCAAGATGCAACGAGACATCCCGCAGCGCAGGCGCGGGCGCGCCCGGATGGTGGCGCGTCACGCCGTCGATCTGCAAAAGCACGCTCATTCCCGCGCCCCCAACGTGGCGCGGCTGCGGCGGGGCAACGCCTCGATCAGGGCGCGGGTGGCGGCATGGGCGGGGCGGGCCAGCACCTCGGCGGTGGGGCCGGTTTCGACGACATGCCCGCCCGACAGCACCAGCATCCGGTCCGCCATCCGCGCGATCACCCCCAGATCGTGCGAGACGATCAGAAGCCCGATCCCGCGCGCGGCCACCAGATCCTCCAGCAGGGTCAGGATCTCGGCCTGCACGGTCAGATCGAGCGCGGTCGTCGGCTCGTCCGCGATCAGAAGATCGGGGCGCAGCGCCAGCGCGATGGCGATGCCGATGCGCTGGCGCTGCCCGCCCGACAGCTCGTGCGGGTAGGCGTCGATCCGGGCGGCGGCTTGGGGGATGCGCACGGCCTCCATCAGGGCAAGCGCCTCGGCGCGGGCGGCGGCGGCCGAAAGCCCGCGCAGCCCTTCGGCGATCTGGGCCCCAACGCGCATCACCGGATTCAGCGCGGCCATCGGGTCCTGAAAGATCATGCCGATGCGCCGCCCGCGCAGCCCCCTCATCGCGCGTTCCGGCAGCGGCAGAAGATCCTGCCCATCCAGCCGCACCTGCCCCGACAGGGCGGCCCCGCGCGGCAGTAGCCTCGGAATGGCCAATGACAGCGTGGATTTGCCCGAGCCGCTGGCCCCGACCACGCCCAGCACCTCGCCGCGCGCGAGATCGAGGTCGATGCCCCGCAGCACCTCCGCCCCGCCCAGCCGAACCGACAATCCGCGCACCTGCAGCATCAGCGCCCCCGTCGGCGCGGATCGGCCAGCGTGCGCAGCCCGTCGCCCAGAAGGTTCAGCCCCAGAACCGCCAGCGCGATCGCCCCGCCCGGCGCCAGCACCAGATGCGGCGCGGCGGCCAGCCATGTCTGGCTGTCGGCCAGCATCCGGCCCCAACTGGGCAAGGGGGGCGCCACGCTCATACCCAGAAAGCCGAGGCCCGCTTCGGCAAGGATCGCAAGGCCCATCTGAATGGCGATCTGCACCACGATCTGCGGCGCGATATTGGGCAGCACATGATCCAGCGTGATGCGTGTGCGGCCCTTGCCCGCCATGCGCGCCGCCAGCACGAAATCCCGCGTCCAGATCTGAAGCGCCGCGCCCCGGCTGATCCGCGCGAAGACCGGCACCATGAAGAGCGCGATGGCCGCGATGGCCGTCACCGCCCCCGGACCAAGGGCCGCGCCCAGCAGCACCGCCGACAGGATCGGCGGAAAGGCGAAGAGAACGCCGCAGGCCGCCATCACCGCCGCCCCGATCCGCCCGCCGCGCGCTGCCGCCAGCGTTCCGGCCGCGACCCCCGCCGCCCCGCCCAAGAGCACCGCCGCCCCCGCGATCCCGAGCGAGGTCCACGCCCCCGCCATCAGGAGCGAGGCGACATCCCGCCCGAAGGCGTCCGTTCCCAGAAGCCCGCCGTCACCGGGGGGACGCAACCGCGCGAGGATGTTCATCGCCGCCGGATCGGCGGGCGTCCACACCCGGCCGATCAGCGCCGCCAGCACCAGCGCCGCCGTGATCGTGCCGCCTACGATCAGGGTCAGGGGCGGGCGCGTCATTCCCGGCCCCGCAGCCGCGGATCGAGCCGCGCATAAAGCGCATCCGTCACCGCCTGCGCCACCAGCACGATGGCCGCGAACATCAGCACCACATTCTGCACCACGATCAGATCGCGCTGCGCCAGCGCCTGATAGGCCAGCGTTCCGATGCCGGGCAGGGTGAACACCGCCTCCACCAGAACCGCGCCGGAAATCAGGAACGGGATCTGAAGCCCCAGCATCGTGACCACCGGCAACAGCGCGTTCGGCAGCACATGGCGCCACAGCACGCGGCCGCGGCCAAGGCCTTTGGCTCGGGCGGTGCGGATGAAATCCTCCTCCGCAAGGTCGATCACGGCGGCGCGGGTCACGCGCGTCAGCACCGCCGCCTGCGGCACCGCCAGCGCCACCGCCGGCAGCACCAGCGCCCCCGCCGCGCGCCAGCCCGCCTGCCAGCCCGGAAACCCGCCCGAGGGGAACCAGCCCAGCCCCAGCGACAGCCCCAGTATCAGCAAGAGCCCGATCCAGAAATTCGGCAGCGCGATCCCGGCCTGCGCCAGCACCGTCGCCAGCCCGTCCGCCACGGCGCCCGGTCGCGCCCCCGCCAGCACCCCCAGCGGCACCGCCACCGCCACGGCCATCGCCGTCGCCATCGCCGTCAGCGGCAGCGTCACGGCCAAACGCTCGGCCATGAGGCCCGCCACCGGCACGCCATAGGTCAGCGATTGGCCCAGATCCCCGTGCAGCAGCCCGCCGATCCATGCCAGATACCGCACCGCCATCGGCCGATCGAGGCCCATCTGCGCGCGCAGCGCAGCCACCGTATCGTCGGCGGCGGACATGCCCAGCATGATGCGCGCAGGATCGCCCGGTGCCGCCTCCACCAAGAGGAAGATCAGCACCGAGGCCGCCAGAAGCACCCCCGCCAGCCGGATCAGAAACCTCACTCCGCCCAATACGCGTCCGTCAGATCGTTGGCGGGCACGGGGCCGTTTTCCCACACGCCATGCAGGCCCGCCTTCCACACGCCCAGCTTCGGCTCGGAATAGAGGAAGAGGGCGGGCAGGTCTTGGGCGATGATCTCCTGCGCGCGGGCGAAGCCGTCCGCCCGGGCCTCTTCGGTGCGGGCATCGGCAAGACCCGCGATCACCGCGTCGAATGCGGGATTGTCATAGTTGAAGTAGTAGGGATGGCGGGCATAGATGTCGATGTCGAGCGGTTCGGCATGGCCGATGATGGTCATGTCGTAATCGCGGTCGGTCATCACCTGCTGCACCCATGCGGCAGGGAAATCCACCGTCTCGATCTTCGCCGTCACGCCGATCTGCTGGAAGAAGGCCTGCATGATCTCGGCCGCGCGCTGCGTATAGGTGCGGTTCGGCACCTTGAAGGTGAAGGTGAAACCGTTCGGATGCCCCGCCTCGGCCAAAAGCGCCTTCGCGCGGGCCGGATCGTAGGGGTAAAGGCCGGTCAGATCCTTGTAATAGGGGCTGGCGGGCGAGAAATGCGTGCCGATCGGCGTGCCGAAGCCCGATTTCGCCGCCTGCACCAGAAGGTTGCGGTCGATGGAAAGCATCAGCGCCTGCCGCACCCGCGGATCGTCGAAGGGCGGCCGGGCCGAGTTCATGCCCGCCACGACCTCCATCTCGCCGGTGCCGACATGGGTGGTGAAGGCCGGATCCCCCTCGAACGGGGTGAACAGCTCCGGCGCGCCGAGTTCGGAGGCCAGATCCACCTGACCCGAGCGCAGCGCCGCCGCCTGCGCCTGCGGATCGGCGATGATGCGCGCGGTGATGCCCGACAGGCGCGGAGCCTCGCCCCAGTAATCGGGAACTGCGGTCATCACGATCCGGTCGCCGCGGCGCCATTCCTGCACGCGGAAGGGGCCGGTGCCGACGGGGTCGGTTGCGTTGGTGGCCGCGCTGGTCGGTTCCACCATCACGGCGGCGGGAAAGCCGAGGCGGTAGATCAGCTGCGCATCGGGGTGGGACAGATGCACCACAAGACGGTCCGGCTCCGGCGCCTCCACCGAGGCGATGGCGGCATAGAGCGCCTTCTGCCCGTTGGTGGACCCCTCCGCCCCAATCCGATCGAGCGAGAATTTGGCCGTCGCGCTGTCGAACGCCGCGCCGTTGTGGAAATGCACCCCTTCGCGCAGCGCGAAGGTCAGCGTCGTGCCGTCGTCGGACAGCGTCCAGCCGGTGGCAAGCTGCGGCTGGACCGCACCGTCCGCGTCGATGCGCACCAGCCCTTCGAACACGTTCTGCCATGTGACCTGCCCCGCCGCCACCGGAGAGCCGGAGGTCGGGTCCAGTCCCGGCGGTTCCACCGACTGGATGAAACTGACCGTGTCCGGCGGTGCCGCAGCGGCCGGCATCGCGGCCCAGATCAGGGCGGCAAGACCACCGGCAAGGATTGGATGCAGCTTCATCGTCGTTCTTCCCCCTCGGGCCGGGTCCCGCGCCGCCCGCGTCTGGCGCACACATTGCCCAGAAACGGCGGCGAATGTCGATGGTTTTGCTGCGCGGCACCATTGATCCGGAAGGGGAAAGCCATCGGAGAACATCCGGTGATCCGGCGTGAGTAATCAGGGGGAAGTCGGTACGTTGCAGTCGTAGAAGACTTGGTAAAGCGTGGAGTCCCCCGTCTTGGGGCTGACCGTTGCCGAAACGTTTCCGATCGTCAAAGCTCGACCATCTGCATTTCCTGTCTTAGTCCTTCCATTGACATTCAAACTCACAGGAGAGATGCGTGTTCCAGAATTGTAAGATATGGTACCACCACCACATATTTGCGCGGAAAGTTTCGGCGACGAAGCATTCGTGTCGAAATAGAACGACCCATTACCGGTATACGGGCCGTCGGATACCTTCGCCCCATTGACATATTCTTTCGAAGCAGTCGCGAGAAGGGCGGCGGCGGGCACAATGGTCGCAGCCTTGGCGTCAATACCTTCGAGCATGTTGATGATTTCCGCATACTGATCGGTTGGTACGCTATCTTTGATGCTCTTGAGCGTGTCCGACACCGATTGCGCCGTTTCGCGAATACTGGATGCGTCTTGCCCGATCTGTTCGACATACACTTTCGTCGGATCGCCTGTTATGGCGGTCCAGATCATATCCAACCCTTTGGAAGCCAGCCAAGGCACAAGGAAGGCGACAACGGCGACGATCAGAAAGACGCTGTTGCTTCGACTTTCGGAATGCCTAAGGAACCCGACTGTCGAGGAAGCATATCGGCGCAATTTGCTTCGTTGATTTGGAACAGTTGTTTCAGCCATGAATCACAGACCCCATAAGATGGTTTCGTTTATACGATCACGGAAATGTTAATCAAATCCTCAGACTGGATCATTGACCTGTATGCTGAGAAATTCGGCATCATGTGCCGTAGTCAGGCTTATGTGATGCACCATTCCGCCCATCAAGTTCCGCCTCGACACCGTCCGTCCAAGGCGTAAAAGCGGAGCACGCCCACCACGGAATGGCTCCATGACCGATACCCTCCTTGCGCTCGACCTGTCCACGCTGTTGCAGGTGCTGTTCATCGATGTCGTGCTGGCGGGGGATAACGCGGTCGTCGTCGGGATGGTCGCGGCGGGGGTGGACCCGTCGATCCGCCGCAAGGTGATCGTCTGGGGCATCGCAGGCGCGGTTGTGCTGCGCATCCTTCTGGCCCTCGTCGCGGTGGAGCTTCTGGACATCGTGGGGCTGACGCTTGCGGGCGGTCTGCTGCTGCTTTGGGTCTGCTGGAAGATGTACCGCGAGATCCGGGGCGCCGATGACGACAGCGATGCCGAGGACGCCGCCCGCAAGATGCGCGGCAAGAGCTTTGGGCAGGCCATCGTTCAGATCGTGATCGCGGACCTGTCGATGTCGCTCGACAATGTGCTGGCGGTGGCGGGGGCCGCGCGCGACCATGCCGAGGTGCTGGTGATCGGGCTGCTGATCTCGGTCGTGCTGATGGGCGCGGCGGCGACGCTGATCGCGCGCGTGCTGCACAAATACCGCTTCATCGCATGGGCCGGGCTGGCGGTGATCCTGTTCGTCGCGCTGCGGATGATCTTCGACGGCGGCGAGGAAGTGGCCTGCGCCGGGCTCGTGCCCGCGCTCTGCCTGCGCTAGCGCTCAGCCGGAAAAGCCGAACTGCCAGACGGCCACCGGCACCGCCGCCATCAGGCACAGCGCGATCAGCACCAGCACCCCGTCCCGCATCAGATAGCCCGCCGCGAACAGCGCGATCACCGCCGAGGCGATGGAGCCGGAAGCGGGCACCACCTCCATCAGCGGCATCATCAGCGCAAGGCATAGGATCAGCGTCAGCGGCAGCAGCAACAGCGGGCGATGCACCAGCGCGGGCAGACGCCGCTTCAGCACCCGTTCCGCCAGCCCGACCGGGCGGCGCATCCAGCCGATCGCGGTCTTCAGCCGCCGCCCCGCAAGGCGGCGGCGCATCAGGATGCCCGGCAGCCACAGGCTGCGCTTACCGATCATCAACTGGATCACCAGCATCGCCACGATGATCCCGACCGTCGCCGTCACCCCCGGAATGGCGCTGGCCGGAGAGGCGGAGATCAGCGTGAAGATCAGCATCACCGAGGCGAAGGACTGCGTGCCCAGCTTGTCCACGATGTCGCCGATCGCCACCTCGTCCCGATCCGTCAGCTCCTCTAGTTGATCGAGCACCTCGGTCAGTTGTCCGCCATCCCCGTCGCTCATCCCGCCCATCCGTTCGGCCCCGCCTGCCCGACAGCTATGCCCGGCGCGGCGGATGTCCATGGGGGCCGCCCGTCAGGGGGCGGGATCGCCAGTCACGAGCACCACATCCCGCGTCTTGGTGGACGGCGGCACCAGTTGCGACAGAACGCCGTACCGGGCCTCGCATCGGCCGGTCTCGGTCTGGAAGGCGGCATAGTCGATGCCCTTGATCTGTTGATCGGTCTGGGTCAGGCGCTGGCCGCCGCAGGTCACCGTGGTCAGCCGCGCCGCGCCGAAAGCCCGCGGCAGCAGGATCGTCGCATGCTCCGCCCCCGGCCGGATGTCCACGGTGAAGCGCAGGGTCGAGCCGTCCCACTCCCCCGCCCGCAGGTCCGAGGCGTTGCGCCCGTCCAGCCATTCCAGCATCTGCTCGGACGATACGAGCGCCACGCCCCGCGCCTCGGCGGCGTCGATGATCCGGTCGGCATAGCTGTCGGTGTAATCGACATGGGCCGCGAAGGCGCCGAAATACTGATCCGATCCAAGGGCGCGGTCCAGAAGGCTCGCGATGCCGAAATCCTGCGGCACGCCGTCTTCGTTCACCAGATGCGTCGCGGTCTGATAGATGTCGAGGACGCGGCCATCGTAATCCACGAAGGGCATGGGGAAGCCCGACCCCGTCATGAAGCCCGGCCGCTGCTGCAACCAGTTCGGCGGCCACGAATAATAGTTGAGATCGAAGCGCACGCCCCGCGCACGCTCGAACTCCGGCACGTCGGTCCAGCCGTTCCAGACGATGCAATGCAGACGCTCGCTCCGCTGGGCGGGCAGATCGGGATAGCGGTCTTGGAACTCGTCGAATTGCTCGCCGATGATGTGGTCGAGCTCGGGGCTGGGCACGTCGTGGCATCCGCTGTCCACATGCACGCCGAGTTCGAACCCCTGTTCGGAATAGGCGGCGGCGCGCGCGGGATCGAGATAGGTCGCCAGCGTCAGATAGGAACTGGCGCGCAGGCATTCCCACGCCGCCAGATCGCAGTCCTTGGGGCTGTCGGCCAGCAGCCGGTCGAACATCTGGCCCGTCCCGTCGGGCGTGGCGTGATCGTCGCCCGTCAGCACCACCACCGCACGGCGGTCATCGGGCAGATACCAGAAGCGCGGCACCGGCATCGGCGCGGCCGTCACGATCAGGTTCGCCATCAGGCGCTGCAATTCGTCGGCCTGCGGCACATGCATCCGGTCCAGATCGACGAAATCGGGATAGAAGAGGTCGTTCGGGCGGCGCGGCGCGGAGCCGTCGCGTTCTTGGTTGATCCAGAAAGGGTTGCCCTGACGGGTCAGCACGACCGTCTCGGCAAGGCTGAAGGGGAAGATCGCGACGGTGCCGCGCCCGCGCCGCAGCGTCACCCCCGCCGGATAGGGCAGCGGCGTGCTATGCGTGTCGAACAGCTGTCCAAGCGCGCGGGGCGCCGTGGGCGCCGCCCCCGCCGTTCCCGCCACGAGCGAGGGCGCATCCCCCGGCCCCGTGCCCCCCGGCATGCGGAACAGTTCGACCGGCCCATGCAGACCCAGCTTCACCCCGCTCAGCGCGCGGGTCGCCTCCTGATCGGCCGCCGGCTCCAGCGAGGCGCCGTGGATCGTCCCCGCCGCCAGCGTCTGCGCCCCGAGCGCGGTCATCAGCCCGCCCTCCGGCTTCATCGCGATCAAGAGACCGCCCTGCTGCACCCAATCGTTCAGCGCGGCGATCTGATCCTCGTCCAGATGGCGGCTGGCAAGGATCAGCACCGCGCGGCCCTTCAGCGCGTCGCGGTCCAGATCCTCGGCGGGGATGCTGCGCCCGGTGAACCCTTCGGCCCGCAGGATCGGCAGATAGGCGCTGCCATAGGCCGCGTCGGCCCCGAGCGCGACGAGAACCGGCGCGTCCTTCGGCCCCTCGGCGGCGGGTTCCGCCTGCGTGCGGAATGCGGTGCAGGTGACGCGCGGCCCCACCACGCGCTGCACGATCGCCCGCCGCTGGCGCGTGATGCACAGACGGTAGGGCGTGTCCCAATGCAGCGGCCCCGCCGCCTGCGCCATAAGCATCCGCCGATCCCCCGGCAGGCGCCATGCCACCGTGTCCACCGCGCCCTCCGGGCCGGTCAGGGTGGCGGTGGTGTTCCACGGCACCTCTTCCTGAAAGGCGACCTGAAAGGCCCGGGCGGGATGGATCGCCTCCTCCCCCGCGACCAGTCCGATGAACCGGACCGAACGTGCGGTTTCGTGGCGCCACATGCCGAAGGCCAGAGACGCGGCGACGGCGATCAGGGCGACGGCGAGAATCAATCGCTTCATGATGGGGTCCTTGCAGGCGTGTCGGGAACCTTGCCAAACGACCACCCCCGCCCCCGCACCGCAACCGGGCCCTTAGGTCAGTCGCGCTGATCCAAATCAGACAGCGCGCGCATCCCCATGGCGGTATCCAGTACCACCGCCGCGCCTTTCGCCCTATGTTGCCCCCGGCCGATGATGCAGGAGGATACCTTGGCGAAACTGGTGCACAGCATGATCCGCGTTCTGGACGAAGCGCGGTCGGTGGCGTTCTACGATCGGGCCTTTGGGCTGAAGGTCGCGGACCGTTTGGATTTCGAGGGCTTCACCCTCGTCTATCTGTCGAACCCCGAGGCCGCGTTCGAATTGGAGCTGACGGTGAACAAGGGCCGGACCGAGCCCTACGACATCGGCGACGGCTATGGCCACATCGCCGTCGTGGTGGAGGATCTGGACGCCGAACATGCCCGCCTGACGGCCGCAGGCTTCGCCCCGCGCCGGATCGTGGATTTCCGCAACGACGGCGCCCCCGTGGCGCGGTTCTTCTTCATCGCCGATCCGGATGGATACGAGATCGAGGTGATCGCCCGCGGCGGCCGCTTCGGCGGCAACTGACCCCCTGCCCCCGGCTCGAAAGGGAGACGACCATGACCGGCACCACCCACCGCGACCCGTTCGGCCAGCAGATGGAGCGGGTGATCCTGCGCCTGCCCTCGGGGGCGGAGGCGCGGATCATCACGTTCGGCGCGGCACTTCAGGCGCTGATCGTGCCGGACCGGGATGGGCGGCTCGACGACGTGGTGCTGGGCCATGATGGGCCGGAGGGCTATCTGGCGCAGCGCGACCTCTATGGCGCGACGGTCGGGCGCTATGCCAACCGGCTGGCGGGCGGGCGGTTTCCCGGCGGGCGCGTTCCCCCGAACGAAGGCCCCCATGCCCTGCATGGCGGGGCCGAAGGGTTCGACCGCCGCCTCTGGACGGTGGAGGATGCGGCGGCGGGTGCCGTTACGCTCTCGCTGATCAGTCCGGACGGCGATCAGGGCTTTCCGGGGCGGATGCAGGTCCGCACCACCTATGCCCTGAGCGAGGAAGGCGGCACCGTCACCCTGCGCATCGCCTTCGAGGCGACGAGCGACCGCGACACCCCGATCAGCCTGACGAACCATTCCTATTGGAACCTCGGCGGGCATCTGGCCGATGCGGCGCGGATGCGCGATGCGATGGGCCACCGGGTGCAGGTCCGCGCCGCGCGCTATCTGCCCATCGACGACGGCATGATCCCCGAAGGCGCCCCGGCCCCGGTGGCGGGCACGCCCTTCGATTTCCGCGATCCCATGCCGCTGGGTGCGCGCATCCGGCAGGGCGATGCGCAGCTTCTGCGCGCGGGGGGCTACGATCACACCCTCTGCCTCGACGACGACTGCGCAGAGGGCGCGCGGGCGGCGGTGGTGGAGGATCCGGTGACGGGGCGGCGGATGGAGATGTGGACCGATCAGCCCGGCCTGCAACTCTATTCCGCGAACCGCCTGCCGGTGCACCGCACGGGCAAGGGCGGCATCGCCCCCCGCCCCGGCGACGCCCTCTGCCTCGAGGCGCAGGCATGGCCCGACGCCCCGAACCGCCCCGATTTCCCCCCCGCGATCCTGCGGGCCGGCGCGCCGTGGCGGCGCAGCATCCGCTACCGCTTCAGCGCGGCACCCTAGGCGGGGGACGCGGAAGATGACGTAACGGCACAACTTGTCCTTGTTCCGGGCAAAAGCGGATGCGACAAAGGGCTTAACGGTATTCAGAGGGAATTGCGTGCCATCGCCCGAGACCACATCTTCGATGATGACTGAGGAACAGGCGCGCTCGGCCGCGCTGCATCGCTTCGACATCCTCGACACCCCGAGGGAGGCCGATTTCGATGACATCGCCGCCCTTGCGGCGGAGGTGTGCCAGACACCCATCGCGGTCGTGAACTTGGTCGATACGGATCGGCAATTCTTCAAGGCGGAGGTCGGCCTCGGCGTGCGGGAAACCCCGCTCGACACCTCGTTCTGCGGGCAGGCGATCCTGAGCGAGGACATCATGATCGTCCCCGACGCCATGCTCGATCCGCGCTTTTCGTGCAACCCGCTCGTCACGCAGGCGGGGGGGCTGCGCTTCTATGCCGGGGCGCTGCTGCGCACGCGGGAGGGGCATGCGATCGGCACGGTTTGCGTGCTCGATACCCAGCCGCGCACCCTCGACGATCATCAGGTCCGCACCCTGCGCCTTCTGGCGCGGCAGGCGATGACGCAACTCGATCTGCGGGTGGCGCTGCGCAAGGCGCAGGACGCCGAGGCCCGCCGCCAGCAGGTGCTCGACAGCGCGGTGGATCACGCGATCATCTCGCTCGATCTGGACGGGCGGGTGACGGGCTGGAACCTCGGCGCGTGCAACGTTCTGGGATGGAGCGCGGAGGACATGCTCGCGCGGCCCATCGACACCATCTTCACCCCCGAGGACTGCGAGGCCGGCATCCCCGCCCGCGAGATGGAGGCCGCGCGCATCGACGGGCGCGGCGCCGACGAACGCTGGCACCTGCGCCGCGACGGCACCCGTTTCTTCGCCTTGGGCGAGATGATGCCCCTGCGCGACGGTCAGGGCCAGCATGTCGGCTATGTGAAGATCCTGCGCGACCGGACGCGGGCGCGGCGGCAGACGCAGCGGCTGGCGCTCTTGGGGCAGGCTTCGGCGCGGCTGCTGTCGTCGGACGATCCGGCGCGGGCGCTGCATCCCATCCTCAGCGGCGGGGCCGAGGCGATCGGCTTCGATCAGTTCTGCCTCTTCGACCTTGCCCCCGACGGGCAGACGCTGATCCTGCAACAATCGGGCGGCCTGCCCCCCGACCATCGCGACCTCCTCGAGGAGGCGACGCTCGACGTTCCCCTCTGCGGCATCGTCGCCGAAACGGGGCGGCCGCTGATCCTGACCGATCTCGACGGGCCGGTGACGCAGCGGTTCCGCATCGCGCAGGATTTCGGGATGAAGGCCTATGCCGGGATGCCGATCTGCGTGCGCGGGCGGCTGGTGGGCGTCATCTCCTTCGCCAGCAACCGCGCCACCTCGTTCGACGACGAGGCGCTGTCCTTCTTCGGCACCATCGCCCGTTTCCTGTCCATCGCCCATGAACGGGCCGAGGATGCGCGCCAGATCCGCGACGCCGAACAACGCTCGCGCCTTGCGCAGGAGGCGGGGCGCATCGGCACGTTCCAAGTGGATGTGCACACCGACACCGTCCTTGCCTCGCCGCAGTTCTGCCGCATCTTCGGCCTGCCCGAGGCGACGGCGCTGAAGGCCGCCGATCTGGAGGCGCTGGTGCTGAACGAGGACGGCGCGCAGCCGTCGAACCGCGCCGGGCGGCAGGAGGGCCGCGACAGCGGCGATGTCGAATACCGCATCCTGCGGGCCGATGACGGCACGCAATGCTGGATCCAGCGGCGGGCCGAATATCTGCGCGACGACGAAGGGCGCGTGCGCTGGATGGTCGGCACCGTGCAGGACATCACCCACCGCAAGCTGGCCGCCCTGCGCCAAGAGGCGCTGCTGACGCTGGGCGTGCGCCTGCGGCAGGCCACCGCCCGCCAAGCGATGATCGACATCGCCTGCGAAACCCTGCACGAGGTCTTGGAGGTGACGCGCGCCGGCTATGCCAGCGTCGATCGCCGCGCGGGGATCTATGTCGTCTCCGGCCTCAGCGGCGACGGGGCGGAGGGGCTGCATGCCAGCTACTCCCTCGGAGATTTCGCGGCGAGCACGTCCCATCTCGTGGCCGGGGACACGCTGGTGCTGCGCGACATCGAACACGAACCGGCGCTGGCCCGCGACCGGGACAGCTATCGCGCGGCGGCGGTCGCGGCGCAGATCAGCGTGCCGCAGATCGAACGCGGCGATCTGGTGGGCGCGCTGTTCGTGCATCAGACCCGCCCCCGCGACTGGACGAGCGAAGAGGTCGATTTCGTCCGCCGCCTTGCCGACCGTTTCTATGCCGCGCTGGCCACCGCCGCCGCCGAGGAACGCCAGAACGTGCTGAACCACGAACTCTCGCACCGGCTGAAGAACAGCCTGTCGATGGTGCAGGCCATCGCCAGCCAGACGCTGCGCAGCGCCACCAGCCGCACCGCGCTGGAGGATTTCCTGCACCGCATCCGCGCCCTTTCGGCCGCCCATGACGTGCTGCTGGACCACAAATGGGAGGCGGGGGCGATCCATGACATCATCCGCTCCACCGCCGCCACGCTGGCGCAGGCCGACCGCATCCGCGCCGAGGGGCCGGACCTGTCACTCGGCCCGCGCAGCGCGCTGACGCTGTCGATGCTGCTGCACGAACTGGCGACGAATGCGGTGAAATACGGCGCCCTCTCCACCGAGGCGGGCGTGGTGGAGATCCGCTGGACGCTGGAGGAGATCGGCCCCGGCGACCGGGATTTCGTGCTGCGCTGGCACGAGGAGGGCGGCCCCCCCGTCGCCCCGCCCCTGCGCCACGGCTTCGGCTCGCGGTTGATCCGGCTGGGGCTGACCGGCGCGGGCGGGGTCGAGCAGCAGTTCGACGCCGAGGGCCTGCGGGTCAGCATGCGCGCGCCGCTGTTCTCGCTGGTGCAGGACTGACATGAACCTTGGCGCGGCGATCCCGGCGACCGACGGCGCAGCCCGCGCGCGGGGAATCGCGGCGGTGCTCGTGGCCTCGGCGCTGTGGGGCACGACCGGCACCGTCGCGGCGCTGGCGCCCGGGGTGGCGGCGGCCACGATGGGCGCGGCGGCGATGGGCGTCGGCGGGCTGCTTCAGGCGCTGCGCGCGGCCCCGGACATGGCGCGGTCGGCCCCGCAGCTGCGCCGCCATGCCGGGATTCTGCCGCTGGCGGCGCTGGCGGTCGCGGTCTATCCCCTCGCCTTCTACAGCTCCATGCGGGCGGCGGGGGTGATCGTGGGAACGGCCGTCAGCATCGGGTCCGCCCCGCTCTTTTCCGCGCTGGTGGAGATGGTGGCCGACGGGCTGCGCCCCGGACGCCGCTGGCTGGCGGGGGCGCTGATGGGCATCGCCGGGATCACGCTGCTGACGGCGGGCGGCCATGGCACCGCCGGGGCCGGGACCGGCCATGCCGCGCTCGGCGTCGGGCTGGGGCTGGTGGCGGGGCTGACCTATGCGCTCTATTCGTGGATCGCGGGGCGCGCGATGCGGGCGGGCCTGCCGGGCGGGGCCACGATGGGCACGATCTTCGGCGGCGGCGGGCTCTTGCTGATGCCGGTCCTGCTGCTGACGGGCGGGCCGCTGCTGGCAAGCTGGGGCAATGCGGCGGCGGGGCTGTGGATGGCGCTCGGCCCGATGTTTCTCGGCTATGTCTGCTTCGGGCACGGCCTTGCCCGCATCCGCGCCAGCGAGGCGACGACCCTGACCCTGACCGAACCCGTCATCGCGGCGCTGCTGGCGATGGCGGTGCTGCACGAACGTCTGAGCGGCCCGGCTTGGGTCGGTGTCGCGCTCGTGGCGGGCTGCATGCTGTGCATCGCGCTGCCGCAGCGGCGTTTGGCCGCAGGAAATGTGCGACATCCCGCGCCCCGGCCCTAGGTTCCGGCATCACACGCCGAAACCATCCCGGAGAAATGCTTTGCACGAACTTGCCCGTCGTCTTGGTCTGAGGACCGACCCGGTCATCTTTTTCGTATCCGCCGCGCTGACGGTGGTCTTCGTCCTTGCCCTCGTGATCGCCCCCGAACCGATCGGCGCGGCCTTTGCCGCGGGCCGCGCGTGGATCGTCACCAAGCTGGGCTGGTTCTTCATCCTCGGCGTGAATGTCTGGCTCGGCTTTCTGATCTGGGCCGCGATGAGCAAGCACGGCCATATCCGCCTTGGCCGCCGCAACACGCGCCCGGAATATACGAACCTTTCATGGTTCACGATGCTGTTCGCGGGCGGGATCGGCACGGTGCTGATGTTCTGGGGCGTGGCCGAACCGATCAGCCATTTCTCCAAACCGCCGCTGCCGGGGGTCGAACCCTTCAGCGCCGAGGCCGCCGACGACGCCATCGCCATCGCCCTTTACCATCTGGCGCTGCACACTTGGACGATCTTCGCGCTGCCGGGTCTGGCCTTTGCCTATTTCATCAACCGCTACGATCTGCCGCTGCGGGTCAGTTCGGTGTTCTATCCCCTGCTGAAGGAGGGGATCCACGGCCCGATCGGGCGCGTGATCGACATCGTTTCGGTGCTGGGCACGCTCTTTGGGGTGGCGGTGTCGCTGGGCCTCGGATCGTCGCAGATCGCAGCGGGGCTGTCGGCGCTGACCGGGGTCGATCCGGGCACCGGCACGCAGATCGGCATCCTCGTGGTGCTGACGGGGGTGGCGGTCATCTCCATCTCCGCCGGCCTCGACAAGGGGGTGAAGCTGCTGTCGAACATCAATATCGGCATGGCGGTGGGGCTGATGGTCTTCGTGCTCGTCACCGGATCGACGCTGTTCCTGCTGCGCGGCATGGTGGAAACGATGGGCATCTACCTGTCGAACCTGCCGCGCCTCGCGTTCTGGAACGACATGCTGGCCGATGTGATGCCGAACCGGCCCGACTGGGGCTGGCAGGGCAACTGGACGGTGTTCTATTGGGCATGGACGGTCACATGGTCGCCCTTCATCGGGCTGTTCGTCGCCCGCATCTCGCGCGGGCGGACGATCCGTGAATTCGTGGCGGGCGTGCTGCTCGCGCCGTCGCTGTTCACGGTGATCTGGTTCTCGGTCTTCGGCTGGCAGGCGATGGAGCTTGATGGCATCGGCGCGGGCGCGCGCGCCCAGATGGGCGAGGCCGCGGGCCAGATCAGCGCCGCCGTCGCCGACAGCGTGCCGCTGGCGATGTTCGCCTTCTTCGAGCATTTCCCGCTGGTGAATGTGATGCAGGGGCTGGCGGTGATCGTGGTCGCGATCTTCTTCGCGACCTCGGCCGATTCCGCCTCGCTCGTGGTGGATATGCAATGCACGGGCGAAGGCCGCCCCGGCCCGGTGCGCCAGCGCGTGTTCTGGGGCATCACGCAGGGGCTGGTGGCCGCGATGCTGGTGCTCTTGGCGGGCGAAGCGGGCCTGACGGCGCTTCAGCAGGTGATCACCGTGGTGGGCCTGCCGGTCTTCTGCCTCGTGTTCATGATGATCCCCTCGTTGCTGAAGGGATTCCAGGCCGAGGATATCGACAACGTCACCGTCGGCTCCCGCCCCGATCTGGACGATCTCTAGCCCCCGAACGAGGTGCGGGCGGCACCGGAGGAACCGAAGCCGCCCCGCCGCATCACATCGGCCTGCGACATCGGCGGGCGGCCCACCGTGGCAGGGGCCTTCTGGAAGGCCGACGCGTTCATCGCGCCCCGCCCGTTGTTGGAGGCGACCGAGGTGCCGCCGGGCGTGGCGAAGCGGCCATTGGCGGTGTTCACCAGCGGCTGGCTCATGATGCCGCGCCCGCCCAGCATCTGCCCGATCATCATCCCCGCCAGCAGCGGCATGAAGGAAAAGCCGCCGCCCGCCTCGGCCTGCTGCTCGCAATTGCCGACGCCATGCTCCTCTTCGCAGACGGCCAGCGCGTCGTAGCGGGGGGCCGTCTCCTCGTGGTCGGCCTGCGCTTGGGCAAAGGCCGCGTCGCAATCGGCGGGGGTGAAGTTCAGGCTGCCCGCCTCCGCCTCGGCCCGGCACGAGGCGAGGTCGGGGAAGGACGAGGCCTCGGTCCGGTCCTCGCGGCAGCCGGACAGGGCGAAGGCCGCGCCCATCAGCGTCAGGGCCACGGTGGCGGAACGTTTGCGCATGAAGGTCTTCCTTGTCAGGGCGATGTCAGGGTGCGATGAAATGAGGCTTGAAGCGCGACAGATCCTGTGTGATCCGGGCGCGATCCTCGCGGATGCCCAAGGCGACGCACTCCTCCCCCACGATCCATGCCCCCAGCACCGGGCGGAATCCGTCGAAGACCGGAAGCGGCGCATAGGCCTGCACGATCTTCGCCCCCTGATCATAGGCGCGATCATGGGCGGTTTCCAGCGGCCGCCCGCCTTCGATGATGTCGACAGAGGCGCCTTCGCGCGAAAAGAACGGTTTGACCACATGGGTGCGCAGCGCATCGCGCGACCGATCGAGCAGCGCCGAGCCGCCCGTCCCATCCCGCAGCGCGCCCGCCACATCATCAAGGAAGAAGGCCGGCAGAAGGTTCGGATGGCCCTCGAACATCTCCCACAGCACGGGCAGGATCGCCTTGTTCGACACCAGCGCCTTCCAGGCCGGTTCGATCATCCGGCAGCCCGAGGGGACGATGGCGGCCCCGAATTCGTCCGCGAAGATGTCCTCCCACGGATAGAGCTTGAAGAGCGTGCCGATCACCCGATCCTCGGCATCGGTGAACTGCCCCTCGGCGGACAGGCCGATTTGGCCGAGGTCGGTGTAATGCGCGCCCATCCCGCCCTCGCGCGCGGCCCAAGCCAGCGCCTCCACGGTGGCGTAATCCTCGGCATGGCCGGCGGCGGCGGCGAAATGGATGTCGTGATCGGGCGGGAACATCGCGGCGAAGCGTTCGGCCAGCGCCTCGTGCAGGCGGTTGAACTGATCCGCCCCCGCCGGCAACGCACCGGCCGCGATCTGATCCTCCAGCCACTGCCACTGGAAGGCCGCCGTTTCATAGAGCGAGGTCGGCGTGTCGGCATTGTATTCCAGGAGTTTCGCATCCCCCCCGTCATAGGCGAGGTCCATGCGGCCATAGAGCTCGCCCTCCTGCCGCTGCCAGCTCGTGGCCACCAGATCGCGGAAACCGGGCGGGATGCCCATCCGGTCCATCAATTCCTCCGAGGCGACGATCCGTTCCACCGCCGCGCGGCACATGCCATGCAGCTCGCTCGACGGGTCTTCGATCCGGGTCTCCACCTCCTCCAGCGTGAAGGCATAGGCGGAGGTTTCGTCCCAATAGGGCTCGCCCCCCATCTCGAGGAAGGAAAAGCCCGCCTCTTCGGCCTTGGCGTGCAAATCCGCCCGTTCGGGAAGCGCGATCTTGTGCATATATGGCCCCTTCGGCACTGGTCGGGCGCACCCTATGCCGCAGGGCCGGGCGGGGGCAATCGGACAGTTCCGCGCGGGGCGGGAATATGCGGCCGGAACCCGCCGTCCCCCCGCCCGTTGGCCCCCGAAGACGAAAGGACCCCTGCCCCATGAGCCGATTTGCCGAGACGCTGCGCGAGGAATGGATGCTGCTGCCCGCGCTGCTGGCGGGGGTGGCGGCCTTTTCCGCCGAAGAGGCGCTCTTGGGCGCGGGGGCATTCGCCGCGCTTGCGGCCGCCGCCGTGATGATCGGCGCGATCATCGCCGTCTCGGTCCGCGTGGCTCACCATGCCGAGGTGCTGGCCGCCAAGGTCGGCGATCCCTACGGCACGATGATCCTCACCATCTCGGCGGTGGTGGTGGAGGTGCTGATCCTCGTGATCCTGATGTTCGGCTCCGGCTCGCCCACCCTTGCGCGCGATACGATCTTTTCGGCGGTGATGCTGGACATCAACGGCATCCTAGGGCTGGCCGCGCTCCTTGGCGGATGGAAGTTCGGCGAGCAGGCCTATAACGACGATTCCGGCAAGACCTATGGCGCGATGATCCTGACGGCGGTCAGCATCGCGATGGTCGTGCCCGAATTCGTGCCGCGCGACCGCTGGCAGGCCTATTCCGTCTTCACCATCCTTGCGATGATCACCCTCTATTGGGTGTTCCTGCGCAATCAGATCGGCCAGCACAGCTACTTCTTCAACTACAGCTATCCCGACAAGAAGCGCCACGCCCATCGGCGGCTGGAGGAGGAGCCGATGGCCCCCTCCGTCATCCTGCTGGTCGTCGGCATCGTGCTGATCGGCGGGCTGGCCGAGGTGATGTCGGCCTTCCTGACCGACGGGCTGGAGGCGGTGGGCGCGCCGCTGGCGCTGGCGGCGCTGATCGTGGCGACCATGTCCGCCGCCCCCGAGATCCTGACCGCGCTGCGCGCCGCACTGGCCAACCGGATGCAGGTCGTCATCAACATCGCGCTCGGGGCCTCGCTCTCCACGGTGATCCTGACCGTGCCGGTGATCGAGGCGATCTCGCTCTTCACCGGGCAGCCGATCGTGATGGCGATGACGCCGGTGCAGACGATGCTGATGTTCGTCACGCTCGTCGTCGCCGCCATCAACCTCAACGACGGAGAGACGAACGCGATCGAGGGGATGACCCATTTCGTCCTGTTCGCGACCTTCCTCGCGCTGTCCTTCCTCGGCATCGCGGCGGGCTGAGGGGCGGGAACAACCCGGCCCGCCGAAGGTTGTGTGCCTAGGATCCAGAGGAGGGAGATCACCATGGACCGCGAACAGGACATCCGCGACCGCGCGCACGCCATCTGGGAAAGCGAAGGCCGCCCCGAGGGCCAGCACGAGGCCCATTGGCGCCGCGCCAGCGCCGAGATCGACGAAGGCGCCCCCGAACCCGGCCAGACCGAGACGATGGACGAATCTGGCGCGCCCGTCGGCATCAAGGGCTGAAACGGGGGGCGATAGGGGCTTTTCCCCGCCCCGCTTCCGGGGCAGGATCGCGCCATGCACGCCGCCGCCCGATCCCCCCGCCCTGCCCCGCCCCTGTTCCTGCCCGTCGGCGATCAGGCGCTGTCCGTCCAACTCTCGGACCGGATCGATCCGGATGCCAATGCCCGCGTGATCGCGCTGGCAGCGGATCTGAAGGCCGATCCCTGCCCGGGCATCGTGGAAACCGTGCCCACCTACCGCGCGCTCTTGGTGCGCTACGATCCCACCGTGATCCGCGGCGCGGCGCTGGAGGAGATTCTGGCCGAGCGTTTGCGGCGCCCCGCCCCGGAGGCCGCCGAAGGCCGCCTGTGGCGCGTGCCCGTCCATTACGGCGGGCCCGCCGCCCTCGATCTCGAGGCGCTGGCCGAGATGAAGGGGATGGACCCCGCCGCCCTTGCCGCCCTGCATGCCGCGCCCGAATACCGCGTGGCGATGATCGGCTTCGCGCCGGGCTTTGCCTATCTCGACGGGCTGGATGCGCGGCTGCACGCGCCGCGCCTGCCGGTGCCGCGCCAAAGCGTGCCCGCCGGGGCCATCGGCATCGGGGGGCAGCAAGCCAGCGTCAATTCCGTCGCCAGCCCGTCGGGATGGCGCTATATCGGCGCGACCCCGATGCGCCTGTTCGACCCGGACCGCGATCCCGCCGTACTCCTGACCGCCGGGGACCGCATCCGGTTCGAGCCGGTGGATTTTGCCATGTTCCTGCGCCTCGGCGCGCGGGCCGAGGCTGGAAGCCCCCTCATCACCCCCGAGGTGGAAGCATGATCGAGATCCTCCGCCCCGCCCCGCTGATGACCGTGCAAGACCGGGGCCGCATCGGCTTGCGCCATGCCGGGGTGTCCCCCTCCGGCCCGATGGACGCGCCCGCGCTGGCGCTGGCCAATGCGCTGGTGGGCAACGATCCGGGCGCGGCGGGGGTCGAATTCGCGATCGGCGGCGCGGTGCTTCAGGCCCATGCCGCCTGCCGCATCGCGGTGACGGGCGGCACCTTCCCTCTGCGCATCGGCGGGGAGGCGCGCGCCCCGAACCAGTCGCACCGCGTCATGGCCGGTCAGCGGATCGAGATCGGGATCGGCGGCGATGCCGCATGGGGCTATCTTGGTGTTTCGGGCGGGGTGGACGCGCCGGTGGTGATGGGCGCGCGCGCCATGCATCTGCGCAGCGGCCTCGGCGCGCCGCTGGCGGCGGGCGACGAATTGCCCCTCGGCCCGCAGGTGCCGGGGCGCACGCTGGCCCCGTTCCGCCCCTTGCCCGGGCGCGGCGAGGGGCCGATCCGCGTCGTCCTCGGTCCGCAGGCGGACAGCTTTTCTGCCGAGGTCATCGCGCACTTTCTGAGCCAGCCCTTCACCGTCAGCCATGAACGCGACCGAATGGCGATGCTGCTCGATGGGCCGTCCCTTCCGGCGGCCAAGGGGCATGACATCGTGTCCGACGGGACGGTGGCGGGATCGGTGCAGGTGCCCGGTTCGGGGCGCCCGCTGGTGCTGATGGCCGAGGGGCAGACGACGGGCGGCTATCCCAAGATCGCGACGGTGATCGGGGCGGACCTGCCGCGCCTTGCCCAAGTGCCGACGGGCCGCGCCGTGCGCTTTCACGCCGTCCCCCGCGCCATGGCCGAGGCGCTGTGGGTCGCCCATCTGGACGCGCTGGCCCGCACGCTCCACCCGCTGAAGGTGACGATCGCGCGGCGCGGCTGACCCCGAAATGCCCCCCCGGCATTGACGCCCCGGCCCATTTCCCGGAACAAGGGGCACATATTCGGGAGGGAACCGTCCATGACCACGCATCTTCGCCCCGTCGCCCTTGCCGCCCTTGCGGCACTCGCGACGCCCGCCGCCGCACAGGATTGGCCGACCGAGCCTGTGCACATCTTCGTCGGCTTCCCGGCGGGATCTTCGCCCGATACCATCGCGCGGATCGTGGCCGAACCGCTGGCCGCCGCCCTTGGTCAGCCGGTCGTGGTGGAAAACCGGCCCGGCGCGGGCGGCGTGATCGGCGTGCAGCAGATGCTGGCACATGACGACGGCTATTCCTTCGGCATCACCATCAACGGCCCGCTGACCACGGCGCAGCGGCTGATCCCCGATCTCGGCTACGATCCGCAGACGGACATCGCGCCCATCTCGCTGATCGCAACCAGCCCGCTGGCGCTGACCGTTTCGGCCGACTTCCCGGCCAAGGACGTGGCCGAATTCGTTGCCGCCGCCAAGGCCGATCCCGGCGCGATCAGCTATGGCTCGGTCGGGCAAGGTTCAGGCGCGCATCTGACGGCGGAACTCTTCGCCGCCGAGGCCGGGGTGGAGCTGTTCCACATCCCCTTCCAAAGCTATGCCGAAGTCACCGCCTCCATCCTCGCCGGAGAGATCGATGCAGGCTTCATGGCCCCCTCGGCCGCGCTGCCGCAGGTGCAGGCGGGCACGATGCGGATGCTGGGCGTCACCTCCACCCAGCCCTTCGCGCAGACGCCCGATGTGCCGGTGCTGGCCGGGACCGCTGGCCTGCCCGAGGATTTCCGGGCCGAGCTGTGGAACGCCATCATCGCCCCTGCCGGCACCGATCCCGCCATCGTGGAGCGTCTGAACCACGAGGTCGGCACCATCCTCGCCGATCCGGCCGTGCAGGACCGTCTGCTGGCGATCGGCTGGCAGGTCGCCCCCGGCACGCCCGAAGACCTGTCGGACCGCATCGAAAGCGACATCGCGCTTTGGGGCGCCGTCATCGACCGGATGGAGTGAGCGGGACGTGACGCAGCGGGACTGGAGCGATGCCGCATGGGGGGCGGGGCTGGCGCTTGCGGGCGCCGCCGTCGCCGCCCATGCCGCCGCGCATTACGACATCGGAAGCCTGCGCCGCATGGGGCCGGGCTTCTTTCCGGTGGTGCTGGGGGTGGCGCTGGTGGCGCTCGGGGCGCTGATCGCGCTGCCGGCGCTGCGCCGCGCGGGCGAACGCCGCCCCTTCGCATGGCGCGAGGCATTGGCCGTCACCGCCGCGCTGCTGGTCTTTGCGCTGCTCATGGAACGCGCGGGGCTGATCGTGGCCACGGCCCTGTCGGCCCTGATCGCCAGCAGCGTCGCCCCCCGCCCCGGCCTTGTCTGGCGCGGGGTTCTGGCGGCCATCATCGCCTTCGTGACATGGGCGATCTTCAGTCTGGCCCTCGGCCTTTCGATCCCCGTATGGCCGTGGAGCCCCTGAGATGACGACACTGGACGGACTGGCCCACGGGCTTGGCGTGGCCCTGCAGCCGGGGATTCTGATCTACAGCCTTCTGGGCGCGCTGCTCGGCACCTTCGTCGGGGTCTTGCCGGGGATCGGGGCGATGGCGGCGATCACGCTCTTGCTGCCCATCACCTACTACATCTCCTCCGAGGCGGCGCTGGTCATGCTGGCGGGCGTCTATTACGGAGCGCAATATGGCGGCTCGGTCGCCTCGATCCTGCTGCGCCTGCCGGGCACGCCGCAATCGGCGGTCACCACGCTCGATGGCTATCCGCTGGCGCGGCAGGGGCGCGCGGGGGCCGCGCTCTTCACGGCGATGATCTCGTCCTTCGCGGGGTCCATGCTGGGGATCGCGATCCTCGTTCTGCTGGCGGGCTGGCTGTCGAAGGTCGCGACCAGCTTCGGCGCCGCCGATTACGCCGCGATGATGGTGATGGGGCTCGTCGCCGCCTCCACCGTGGGCAGCAGCCGCCCGGTCAAAAGCCTTGCGATGGTGGTGGTGGGGCTGATCCTCGGCTGCGTCGGAACGGACGTCAATTCCGGGGTTCAGCGCTTCACCTTCGGGCAGACGCAGCTGATGGACGGGATCAACCTCGTGGCGCTGGCGATGGGCCTCTTCGGCGTGGCCGAGGTCATCGCCAACATCCAAAGCGCCGACCGCCACGGCCCGCCCGATCGCGTCACCTTGCGCCAACTGATCCCGACGCGCGACGATCTGCGCCGCATCCTTGCGCCGATCCTGCGCGGCACGGCGCTTGGCGGGTTCTTCGGGGCGCTGCCGGGGACCGGATCCACCATCTCCTCCTTCCTTGCCTACGCGACTGAGCGGCGCGTCTCCCGCCATCCCGAACGCTTCGGCAAGGGCGCGGTGGAGGGCATCGCCGGGCCGGAGGCCGCGAACAACTCCGCCTCCATCACCGCCTTCGTGCCGACGCTGACGCTGGGAATTCCGGGCGATCCGATCATGGCACTGATGCTGGGCGCGCTGGTCATCCACGGCATCCAGCCCGGCCCGATGATGCTTCAGGAACGCCCGGACATGTTCTGGGGCCTCGTCGCCAGCTTCGGGATCGGCAACCTGTTCCTGCTACTGCTTAACCTGCCGCTGATCGGGATCTGGGTGTCGATGCTGCGCATCCCGTTCCGCTGGCTCTATCCTGCGATCATCGTGTTCATCTGCCTTGGGGTCTTTTCGGTCCGCGGCGCGGTCTTCGATCTGGTGATGGTGGCGGGGATCGGGGTGGTCGGCTATGCGCTGGCGCGGGCGAAGTTCAGCCCGGCGCTGCTGCTTCTGGGTTTCGTGCTCGGCCCGCTGATCGAGACGAACCTGCGCCGCGCGCTGCTCATCTCGCGCGGGGATGCGATGGTGTTCCTCGAACGGCCCATCGCCTGCGGCTTCTTGCTGGCGACGGCGCTGCTGCTGATCTGGCCGCTGCTGCGCCGCGCCCTGCCGGGGCGCGGCTAGGGCGCGCGGCCCTCAGTCCGGGATCGGCGACAGAAGCGGGCGGCCTTCGAAGAACGCCGTGAGGTTGTCGATCCCCAGCTGATGCATCGCGCCGCGCGTCTCTTCGGTGCCGCTGGCAAGGTGCGGGGCCAGCACGACGTTCGGCAGCGCCAGAAGGCGCGGATCGGGCGTGGGTTCGGAGAGGAACACATCCAGCCCCGCCGAGGCGATGCCCCCTTCCTCCAGCGCGGCGATCAGGGCAGCTTCGTCCACCACCGTGCCGCGCGCGATGTTCACGAGGCAGCCCTCTTCGCCAAGCGCGCGCAGCACCTCGGCCGAGACGAGGCCCGCCGTCTCCGCCCCGCCCGCCGCCGCCACGATCAGGATGTCGGCCCATTCGGCCAGATCGCGCGGATTGTCGTGGAAGGCATAGGGCACGTCCTTCTTCGTGCGGCCCGAATAGGCGATTTCTAACCCAAAGGCTTCGCAACGCGTGGCGATCGCGCGCCCGATATTGCCGAGGCCCACGATCCCCACCTTCTTGCCCGCCGTGGAGCGGGTGAGCGGGAACATCCCCTTCTGCCCCCAATCGCCCGACCGCACATAGGCATCCGCCTCGATCAGGCGGCGGCGCGCGTTCAGCATCAGCGCCAGCGCGATGTCGGCCACGTCATCCACCAGCGCGTCCGAGGCGTTGGAGATGGCGATCCCCCGCGCGCGCAGCGCCGCGATGTCCAGCGCCTCGTACCCGGCCGAGGTGATGGAGACCATCTCCAGCGCCGGAAGCTGCTCCAGCATGGCGGCATCCAGCGGGAAATGCCCGCCGCAATAGACGGCACGGCAGCGCGGGCCCCATTCGGCAAGGAAGGCAACCGGGTCGGCGGCGGTGTCGTAGCGGTGGCAGGTGAAGCGTTCCTCCAATGCGGCCATCTGGGCGGGGCGGGCGGTGAAGGCCACGAGCAGGTCGGGTTTCATGCGCGGTACTCTCCTTGGGCTTTGGGAATGCTGGCCCTGCATGACGCAGGCAGTTAGCCCGCGCAAGGCGCGATCCAAGGCCCCTGCCCCGCGCGCGAAAGACACGCCCGCCCAACAAAGCGTTTTGTTTTCCGGCCTGGCCATGAAACAACGCGCCACGTTTCACAACAGGAGACAATGACATGCAGACGGGAGTCTGGATCAGCCTTGCCGCCTATTTTCTGCTGATGGTCGGCATCGGCATCTACGCCTGGCGCAAAAGCACCGCCAGTTCCGAGGAATACATGCTGGGCGGGCGCAACCTGTCGCCGCAGGTCGCGGCGCTGTCGGCGGGCGCTTCGGATATGAGCGGCTGGCTTCTCTTGGGCCTGCCGGGGGCGCTGTTCGTGTCCGGCCTGTCGCAATCGTGGATCGCGGTGGGCCTGTCGATCGGCGCACTGCTCAACTGGATCATCGTCGCGCCGCGCCTGCGCGAACAGACGGAGCGTTACGACAACGCCCTGACGATCCCCGGTTTCCTCGGAAACCGCTTTCCCAGCCGCGCGGGGCTGCTGCGCTTGGTATCGGCGATCATCATCGTGATCTTCTTCGCCGTCTATACCGCCTCGGGGCTGGTGGCGGGGGGCAAGCTCTTCGCCAGCGCCTTCGGGGGCAGCTATATGGCGGGGGTGCTCATCACGCTGGGGATCGTGCTCGTCTATACGGTGATCGGCGGGTTCCTTGCCGTCAGCCTGACCGATTTCGTGCAAGGCTGCATCATGATGCTGGCGCTGGTCGTCATGCCCATCGTGATCCTGACCACCGGACAGGGCGGCGGCGTCGGACAGGCGGCGGACCGGCTGTCGGGGATGGATGACAGCTTCCTCTCCCTCTCCACCGGGGTGACGGCGATCGGCTGGATCTCGGCGATGGCGTGGGGCCTCGGCTATTTCGGGCAGCCCCATATCATCGTGCGCTTCATGGCCATTCGCCGCGTGTCGGACGTGCCGCGCGCCCGCGCCGTCGGGATGAGCTGGATGCTCGTCTCGCTGATCGGGGCGGTGTCGCTCGGGGTGTTCGGGCGGGCCTATGCGCTGCGCAACGGGCTGGAGATCGCGGACCCGGAGACGCTGTTCATCGTGCTGTCGAACCTGTTGTTCCATCCGCTGGTGACGGGGTTCCTCTATGCCGCGCTGCTGGCGGCGATCATGTCCACGGTCTCGAGCCAGCTTCTCGTCTCCTCCTCCTCGCTGACCGAGGACATCTACCGCCGCCTGCGCAAGCGCCCCGCCACCGAGCGGGAGCTGGTGACGGTGGGCCGTCTGGCGGTGCTGGCGGTCGGGCTGGTGGCGGTGGTGATCGCGCGCGATCCCGACTCGCAGGTGCTGGGCCTCGTCTCGAACGCATGGGCGGGCTTCGGCGCGGCCTTCGGCCCGCTGATCATCCTCGCGCTGACATGGCCGCGGATGACGGGCACGGGCGCCGTCGCGGGCCTGATCACGGGCGCGGTGACGGTGATCCTGTGGATCGCGCTCGGCCTCAACCAAACGCTGCTGGGCGGCGATGGGCTCTATGAGATCGTGCCGGGCTTCGCCGCCTCGTGGATCGCGATCGTCCTCGTCAGCCGCGCGGGCGCGGACCGGGGCGAATACCGCGCCGCCTGAGGGGGCGCGCGGCGCGGGGGGGCTGTCCCGCGCCGCATCTTGCCATTCCCGCCCCCCGGATGCGACACCCATCGGGGCCATCCAAAGGGGGAACGGAAATGCGGACCATCGATCTCAACTGCGATATGGGCGAGGGCTTCGGCGCGTGGAGCATCGGCGACGATGCCGCGATGCTGGACATCGCCACCACCGCCAACATCGCCTGCGGGTTCCATGCGGGCGATCCGGTGGTGATGCGCCGCACCATCGGCCTTGCGCGCGAGCGGGGGGTGGCGATCGGGGCGCATCCCTCCTTCGCCGATCTGCCGGGCTTCGGACGCCGCCGCATTACGGGCGAACGCCCCGAGGATCTGGAGACGCAGATCATCTATCAGATCCTGTCGCTCGGCGCGCTGGCGCGGCTGGACGGGCATCCCCTGACGCATGTGAAGCTGCACGGCGCGCTGTCGAACATGGCGGCCGAGGATGCCGCCTTGGCCGAGACCTGCGTACGCGCGGTGCGGGCGGCCGATCCGGGGCTGATCTTCGTGGCCCTGCCCTATTCCGAAAGCTGGACCGCCGCCGAGCGGGCGGGCCTGACGCTGGCCTGCGAGGTCTTTGCCGACCGCACCTATGCGCCCGATGGCCGTCTGATGCCGCGCTCCGCCCCTGGATCGGTGATCCACGATGCCGCGCAAAGCTGCGAGCATGTGCTGGAGATGGTGGTGAACCGCCGCATCCCGACCGTCGGCGGCGCCCCGCTGGAGGTGGAGCCGGACACGATCTGCGTGCATGGCGACACGCCCGGCGCGGTGACCATGGCCCGCCTTCTGCGCCGCGCGCTGGAGGCCGAGGGCGTCAGCCTCGCGCCCTTTGCGCGCCGCTAACCTTCGATCCGCAGGGCGTGGATGCCGTTCTCACGCCCGGCGGCAAGGATGCGCAGCGCCAGATGCGTCTGCACATAGGAGGCGTGGAACCGGCTCGGGGCGTGCAGATGCAGCTCTCCGCCCTGCAACGGGCCGGGGCGCAACTGGCGCAGCCATGTCGAATAGAGGACCGGGGCCTCGGCGGCGAAGCTCTGCAGGATGCGCGTCCACGGATCCTCGCCCTCGGGCTGGGGAAAGGGGATGACCTGCGATGTCCCCGCGGGGACGGGGGATGGGGTCAGCCGCTCCTCGAGGTCGGGGCCGATGGCGGCCCAATGGGGGGCGGTGTCCTGCAACAGCTGCGCAAGGCCCAGCCCGTATTCGGCCACCCGGCCCCGCCCGCCCTGTCGGCGCAGCACCAGCCAGCCACGTTCGCGCAGGCGGGCCATCTCGCGCTTGACGGTGCGTTCATCGACCGACCAGAGGGCCGCGATCTCGCGCTGGCCGGTGGCGAGGCGGTCGCGGCGCCAGTCGTAGCGGGCCGTGATCAGCACGATCAGCCGCAGCGCCAGACGCTGATCCGCCGGCCCTCCGGCCAGACCCGCCGCGCCGATCGCGGTCAACAGATCGTACTTGCGCGACGCGGCGCCCTGCCCCGTCAACCGTGCCACTGCCATCTTCACCTCTGCCGCATCGCTGCGGTCGTCTTACGCCCCGGAAGCTTGCGTTCCGGTTGGGGCACCGTGCGCAGCCCCCGGCCGGGATGCAACACAACGCTTTTCGAACCTCGGCGGTCATTAGCGTTGCCCGGACCGATTCTGTCAAGACGCAACCCGCCCGGATCCGATCCGAGAATCTAAAAGAAGGTTATAAGGTATTGGGGGACACCCATGATGTCCCCTGATCATCCCCAAAATGTCCCCTTAGGGTGGGCAGATGGGCGATCCTGTCCCCTTTTGCGCCCGTGGCGCCGCTGGGATGTCCCCGCAGGGACATAATCGCTGCCCTCACGATAAACCCTCTTTATCTGTTTTGCAAATCCGGCGTAAATGCAGGAAAGGAAGACAAGTACGTTGGCAGGAGGCGAAATGTTCACCCATGATGATTTGACGCGACTGCAGAGCCAGTCGCTCAAGATGCAGGGCTGGATCCGGCAGCAGACCTACTCCCCCGAGATGGAGAAGACGCTCCGGCGCTTTTCCAGCTGGGAATTGGCCGAACTGATCCTGGGGGTGAACCAATCGACCCTGCGGGGACGGATGGCGGCGGACCCCTCCCTGCCCCAAGGGCTGGTGGAGGAAGACGGTCGGCAGCGCTGGTACACGCTGGAGGAGATCAACGAGATCCGGCGCAAGATGAAGATCAACCGCAAATCGCTGCTGCCGCCCCGCCCGGCGGGCAAGCGCGCGATCCGCGCCGCCGTCGCCAACTTCAAGGGCGGCGCGGGCAAGTCCACGGTGGCGCTGCACTTCGCGCATGCGGCGGCGCTGGACGGCTATCGCGTGCTGGCCGTCGATTTCGACCCGCAGGCCACGCTGTCGCATTCGATGGGCCTGTCGGATGTCGCCGAGGAGTTCACCGTCTGGGGCATCATGGCGCGCGATCTGATCCGCGAGACGGAGCGGATGAACAACGCCGTGCGCGGCGCCGAAACCGGCGCCGCCCTGCCCGAACGCCGCCTGCCCAGCAGCATCACCGGCATGGGCCTCAGCGATCTGCGCACGATGGACTTCATCAAGCCGACGCCGTGGCCGACGGTGGACATCATTCCCTCCTGCGCGAACGCCGCCTTCGTGGAGTTCGCCTCGGCGCAGTACCGGCATCTGAACCCCGAATGGTCGTTCTTCGCCTCGGTCTCGCGCTATCTCGACAGCCTGCCGGCCGATGCCTATGACATCATCATCTTCGACTGCCCGCCCGCCATCGGGTATCAGTCGATGAATGCGGTGTTCGCGGCCGATGTCCTCTATATCCCCTCCGGCCCCGGCTATTGGGAGTATGACAGCACCACCTCCTTCATCGGGCAGCTGGCCGAAGCGCTCGGCGATCTCAGCCAGTTTCAGGGGATTGTCCCCGCGGGGACAATGGCGCTGCCCAAGGCCTTCCTCGACCTGCGCTTCCTTCTGACGCGGTTCGAACCGAACAACGAATTGCACCGCGCGATGCATCAAGCCTTCCGAAAGGTGTTCGAGGGTAGGGTGGCCGAACATCCGATCGAGATGACGCGGGCGGTCGAGCAATCGGGCCGGTTCCTCGCCTCGATCTATGAAACCGACTATCGCGAGATGACGCGGGAGACGTGGCGCCGGGCCCGCGCCTCGTTCGACCGCGCGTATATGGAGTTCCGCGGCAACCTCGTCGCGGCATGGGACAAACTGGAGGCTGAGGCATGATCAAGCGGCGCACCTTCGACATCGATTTCCCCGGGGACGCACCTGTCCCCGCGGGGACAGACAGCCCCGAGCGGGAGACGCGGCGCGGCCCCATGGCCGCCGCCATCAGCGAAAACGCCGAGGCGCTGCGCGAACGGCAGGCCACCGAGGCCGCGATCCGCGCCGAGAACGACCGCCTCGCGCATGAACTGGTGCGGCTGAAGAAGCTGGGCCTCGTGACGGATCTGATCCCGCTGGACGCCATCCGCGCGACCAAGCTGACCCGCGACCGGGCCGAGGGGCGCGATCCGGAACTGGACGAGCTGAAGGAATCCATCCGCGCCGTCGGCCTGTCGAACCCCATCCGCGTCGAGGCGGACGGGCAGGGCGGCTATCAACTGGTGCAGGGTTTCCGCCGGCTGGAGGCCTTCCGCGAACTCTACGGCGAAACCGGCGAGGAGCGGTTCGCCGCCATCCCCGCGGGGATGATCGCGCCGGGCGAGACGCTGGAAAGCCTCTATCGCCGCATGGTCGACGAAAACCTCGTTCGGCGAGATATCAGTTTTGCGGAAATGGCAATTCTCGCAAGAAGCTATCTTTTGGACCCGGACACCGCCGCCACCTCCATCGACCAAGCCATCGCGACGCTGTTCCAATCGGCGGGGCGGCAGAAGCGTGTCTATATCCGCAACTTCACCACGCTGCTGGACCGGGTGGGGATGCACCTGCTGCACCCCCATGCGATCCCGCGCGCGCTCGGCCTCGATGTGCTGAAGCGGGTGGAGCGGGAACCGGGCGCGGCCACCATGCTGGGCCGTCTGCTGATGACGCAGCCCGAACGGACCGAGAGCGACGAGGTGATGATCCTGCGCGATTTCGCCGCCGGCGCGGGACAGCCCGCCCCCGTGCGCCCGGCGCGCGGCCCCGGCAATCCCGGCGCCAAGACGACGATCCGCGTCGCGCGCGGGGACGATGTCGCCCGTTGCACCGCCACGCATGGCCGGGTGGAACTGCGGATGGACCGCGATTTCAGCGCCATCGACCGTCATCGCCTCGAACAGGCGCTGGAGGCGTTTCTGACCCGGCTGGACGATCCGAACGGCTGATCTTCTGTGCAGGGGCGGACGGGGGGCTATGTCCCCAACCGCCCCGGCGCCCCCGGACTGACAAGAGCGTTCCGTCATGCATATCGCCGCCTTCTGCCCGCCTTATGCCAGCCATCTGCGCGCCTTTTCGGCGCTGGCGGAGGCGCTGGCCGCGCGGGGGCACCGCGTCACCTTCGTGCTGCCGCAGGGCAGGGGGCCGGACACCGACCATCCGGGGGTGGAGGTGCATCATCTGGATCTGGGCGCCACCGGCGGCGGCGATCAGTTGCGCGCCATCGCCAGCAGCGCCGCGCGCACGGACCTGCTGTGCCGGGCGGCGGGGCGGCTGCCGGATGTGGACGCGATCCTCGGCGATCAGACGGAACCTGCGGCGGGGCTGATCGCGGCGCATCGGGGGCTGCCGCTGATCGGGGTGGCCTGCGCGCTGCCGCTGGACCCGGCGCCGGGGGTGCCGCTGCCGTTCCTCGGCTGGCCCTACGATCCGGGGCCGCGCGGGCTGCGGCGCAATGCGGGGGGCGACCGGGTGGCCGATTGGATCCTGCGTCGGCACAACGCGGTGATCCGCGATTGGTCCGCGCGCTTCGGCCTGCCCCTGCGGGAGCGGATGACCGATTGCCTGTCGGATCTACTGACCCTGTCGCAGACGCTGCCCGGTTTCGATTTCCCGCGCCCGCCCGGGCCGATCGTCGAAACGGGCCCCTTGCGCCGCGCGGTGCGCCAGCCGTTCCCCGCCGATATCCATCCCGACCCGGACCGGCCCTTCGTGTACCTCTCGCTTGGGACGGTGCAGGGGCACCGGGTGCGGATGCTGCGCCTGCTGAGCGAGGCCTGCCGCCGCGCCGGGGCGCAGGTGCTGGTCTGCCATGCCGGCGGGCTGTCACCCCGCGCGGCGGCGGCGCTGAACGCGACATGGGTGCGCGATTTCGTCCCGCAGGAGGCGGTTCTGGACCGCGCCGATCTGTGCATCACCCATGCCGGCCTGAACACCGCGATGGAGGCGCTGATGCGCGGGGTGCCGATGCTTGCGGTGCCGATCGCCTTCGATCAGCCGGGGGTGGCGGCGCGGCTGGATCATCACGGCGTCGCCCTGCGCCAGAACCGCCGCACGCTGACCGTGGACGGGGCCGAGCGTCAGATCCGTCGCTTGCTGCACGATCCGGCCTTTCGCACCCGCGCCCGCGCCTTCGGCCCCGGCCCCGGAACCGCCGCCGCGGTGGACCGGATCGAAGCCGCCCTCAGCCAAGCCCAAGGGCTCGTAGCAGCCCAATGATGTAACCGTCGTCGATCCACAGACTGACGCCGACCTCCACCGCGATCAGTGCCGCGACGACGGCCCAGACCGGCAGCCGCGACGCCAGCATCCCGCCCGCCACCGTAAACGCGGTATCGCCGAGCGAGTTCAGGATGCTGTCCCCGTCATAGCCGCGCGGATCGCCCGGCTCGTATCCGAAGACGGAGATGATGGCGGGCATGTTCTCCATCACTTCCCAGATGGAGGAGCTGACGAGCACGATCAGCGCCAGCCGCGCGACCGGCCAATGCGGCCTCAGCGCGCGAAAGATCAGCAAGAGCGCCATCCCGAAGCCGAGATGCAGCACCGAATAGGGGTCCGCCAGATGCTGCGAGTTCTGCGCCGGGTCCAGCCGGACCTGCCACGGCCAATCCCCGCCGCAGCCGCAGCCCGGATCGCGCCCCATCAGCGCCAGAACCCCCGCCTGAAGCAGCACGAGCGCGATCATCAGGACGGGGGCGGGAAGGCGCCACAGGCTACGGAACACTTTCATGTTCAACATCTTAATCCGCGCCGCCCGCTTGCCCAGTGACAGGGGCGGGTGTTAGCGTCGAAAAACACGCCCGACCGGATCGAAAGGCCCCATGTCGCCGATGCTGTTGTCTTGGGTGATGCTCGCCATCGCCATCCTGAGCGAGGTGGCAGGCTCCACCTGCCTGATGCTGTCGCGCCAGTTCACGAGGCCGCTGCCTTCGATAGGGGCGGCGGTGCTCTATGTCGTGGCCTTCTATTTCCTATCGCTGTCGCTGCGACACATCTCGCTCGGGATCGCCTATGGCGTATGGGCGGGCTGCGGGGTGGTGCTGACGGCGGTGATCGGGCTCGTGGTGTTCCGTCAGGCGCTGGATGCGGCGGCGCTGATCGGCCTTGGCCTGATCATCGCCGGCGTCCTTGTCATCAACCTCTTTTCCCGCGTCGGGCATTAGCCGCCCGCCGACATGGCAGCGGGCGGCTTTGGCTATCTACCTGATTCTACGCGGCAATCTCTCGTGCGAAATCGCGCGGGTCGTAGTCATAGACCCAGTCGGTATTGATCCCGGTCGTGCGCGGATCGTCCTTGGCGCGGCGCGCATATTCGGCGTCGCGGCGGGCCATCTCTTCCTCGGTCGGCAGGTGATATGTCCGGCCACGCTCGCGGGCCTCCAGCTGGACGCGCGCGGTGCGCGGACGGCGCTCGTCCTCATAGGCGGCGAGTGCGGTGCCAAGATCGCCATGCATGGCCAGCGCCTCGGCCAGCGCATAGGCGTCTTCGATCGCCATGGCGGCACCTTGCGACAGGAAGGGCAGCATCGGATGGCACGCATCGCCCAACAGCGTGACCGCGCCCTGCGACCAACGTTCCATCGGATCGCGGTCGAACAGGCCCCAAGTGAACGTTTCGCCCACCCCTTCGAACAGGGTGCGCAGGTCCGGGTGCCATCCGTCGAAATCCCGAAGCATATCTTCGACCGAGGCGCGGGTGCTCCAGCTTTCGGCAACCCATTCCGGCGCTTCGGTGACGGCGACGATGTTCACCGCCTGCCCACCCTTGACGTAATAGGTGACGACATGCGCCTTCGGCCCCATCCAGAACGAGCTTTCGGGGGCGACGTAATCCACCACGCCGCCGGTCGGCACCAGCGCGCGATAGCATTGATGGCCCGTCCAACGCAGGCCGCCTTCGCCGAAGATATGGCTGCGCACCACCGAGCGCACGCCGTCCGCCCCGATCACGAGGTCCGCGTCGAAATAGCTGCCATCCGCGAACCGTGCACGGGCGCCGTTGGCCGTCTGCTCCACCCCGGTGCAGCGCATGCCGAACCGGCAATTGGCGACCGGCAGTTCGGAGATCAGGATCTCCAGCAAATCCGCCCGATGCACGTGGATGAAGGGCGCCTCGTAATGGGCGCGGAATTCCGGACCGAGGTCGATGCGGAAGTTCTGCCGTCCGCTCTGCCAGTGGCGGCCGCTCACGGCTTGCGGATAGAAGGCCGCCGCGTGCAGCTTGTCCCCAAGGCCAAGACCCATCAGCGCCTTGACCGCATTGGGGGTGACCTGAACACCCGCCCCGACCTCGCCGAAGGCAGGGGCCTGTTCGAAGATGGTCACGTCGAACCCCTTGCGCAGCAGGGCATGCGCCGTCGCGGCGCCGCCGATGCCGCCGCCGATGATTGCGATTTTCATAAGTCGTCCTTTCAGTTGCGCCAGTGCAGGAGGCGCTTTTCAAGCCGCCCCACGACGCCGCGCTCCAAGAGCTGCATGGCGATGATGAAGATGATGGCCACCGCGGCCACGTCGCGCATGCGCAGCAGGCGGAAGCTGTTGAATATCTGGGCGCCGATGCCGTCCGGCTGGCCGATCGCCTCCACTACGACCACCAGTTTCCACGACAGCGCGAAGGAGAAGCGCATCGCCGTCAGAAGCGCCGGGACCAGTTGCGGGGCCAGTACCGTCCAAAGGCGGACATGGCGCGGCAAGTGATAGATCTGCGCCATCTGGTCCAGATCGTGATCGCGCGCCTGCACGTTGGAGCGGACGATGTTGGCCACGAACGGGGACACCGCGAAGGTGAGGGCGACGAAGCCAGCCGTTTCGCCCGTTCCAAGCGCCAGAATGGCGAAGATGATGTAGACCGGGTCCGGCACGGCCAGCGCCAGCGCCAGAAGCGGCTGGAAAAACGCCTCGGCGCGCTTGTTCAAGCCGATGAAGAGCCCGATCGCCGATCCGGCCAAGGTCGCGGCGGCAAAGGCCGACAGCACCCGGCCCAATGTCAGCGTGAAGTTGTTCCAGAACGCCCCGGATGACAGCTGCGCCTCCATCGCGCGCAGGGTCGATCCGATATCGGGCACCCATGGGCCGAAGTTCAGCGCCATGACGTGCCAGACCGCAAGCATCGTCAGCAGCGCCACCATGGCCGCGGCAACGCGCGGCGGGATGCGCAGGGACATGGGCGGCGCCGTTGCAATATCACGCGACATCGCGCTGCCCTCCAAGGCCCCACGGCGCTTGAACGCGGGCGATGATGTCGCCCTCGATCTCGGAGATGCGGGGATCGTCGTAGTTGCGGGGGCGGGCCAGCGGAACGGTGAAATCCTCGTGCAGCCGCGCGGGGCCGCGCGATAGGATCAGGATGCGATCCGCAAGGAACACCGCCTCGCGGATGGAATGGGTGACGAAGATCACCGTCACGCCCGTCCGCTGAACGATCTGCGTCAATTCCTGCCGGAGGGATCGCGCGGTCACTTCGTCCAAGGTCGATAGCGGTTCGTCCATCAGGATGTAGGACGGATCGACGACCAGCGCCCGCGCGATGGAGACGCGCTGTCGCTGCCCCCCCGACAGGCGCATGGGCCAAGAATCCTTGAACTGGCCGATATGCAGGATGCCGAGGATCTCGTCGATCCGGCTGTCCCATTCCGCCTTCGGGACGGGGGACGCGGCCAGCGCGATCTCCAGATTCTGGCGCACCGTGCGCCATGGCAGCAGGCGATGGGATTGAAAGACGTAGCCGAGGCGCGGCGCGGTCGATGCGGGGGTAAAGAGTTCCGCGCCCTCCACCCAGACGCGCCCTCGGCTGGGCGCGCTCAGCCCCGAGATGACATTCAGCATCGAGGATTTGCCGCAGCCGGACGGACCGAGGATCGCCACGAACTCGCCGCGTTTGACATCGAAGTCGAGCCGTCTCACAGCCTCGGAGGTTTCATAGGACACGCCGAGATCCTCGACCCGCAGAACGCTGTCGGTCATGCTTCTTTCCTCCAACGGAAGGTGTGTTTTTCCAATGTGCGGATCAGCCCGTATTCGGCGATCAGCACGATGGCCATGAAGACGAGCAGCCACAGGTGCACCTCGATCATGAACATGTATTCCCAGGCATGTTCGAATTTCGCCCCGAACCCGGCCCGGGCGGCGCCGAAGATCTCCGCCACGACGATGACCTTCCAAGCCAGCGCATGGGCATTGCGCAGCGACGCGAAGATGTAGGGCGCGACGTAGGGCGCCCAGACATGGCGCACCTGCGTCAACAGGCCAAGGTGATAGATGCGCGACATCTCATCGAGTTCGTTGTCGGCGCTGTTCAGCCCGTCGCGCATGCCCATCGCCATGTAGGGAAAGGTGATGAACGCAACGACGAGGATGTAGCCGACTTCGGACCCCTTGAAGATCGCAAGCGCGAGGATGGCGGCGATCGCGCTTGGCGTGCGCAAGGCCGCGATGACGTACCAACCCAACACATCGCCCATGAAGCGCGACCGGGACATGACGAAGGCGGCGGCGAAACCGGCGACGACCCCGAGGGACAATCCCGCCACGACCCGCCCCAGCGTCAGCCCGATATTCGACCATGTGGCCGGATCGGAAAGGAAATGGGGCAGGGCGGCCAGCACGGCGAATGGCGATTCGATGAACGTTGCCTGCGCAGCCGCCAGATACCACGCCGGTATCAGCAGGATGAGTGCCGCGCCCGACCATAAGGTGCGTTCGGCCCTGCTCATGGACGTGGGCCGATCGTATCTTCGAGCGTGACGAGCGTGCCGTCCGGCACCTCTTGGATCACCGAACCGTCTTCGGCCAGCTCGCCGAGGAAATCGAGCGCCGCCGTCCGCTTCTCTTCGGACCAGTCATTGGTGAAATAGCCATAGGTGTTGCCGTTCTCGATCATCTGATCCAGCACGGCGGGGTCCGAAATCCCGAGGGCTTCGGCGATGTAGGGTTTGCGCAGGATCTCGTAATGGCTGTCTTCCAGCATCGCGATCGCGTCGTCATAGGCATCGCGGACCGCATAGACGAGGGCGGGGTTCTCCTGCATCCAGTCCTCATGGGCGACCATGTTCGTGATCCACGGCGCGAAACCGTCATTCTGCTTGGAGAAGGCCTCGTGCGCCTGAAGGAGATAATGGCCGTCCGTCGCGACCATCGCCTCAGAGACGAAGCCCTCGAAGTCGAAGATCGCATCGACCTCGCCCTGCGCCAGCAGTTGCACCAGTGCCGCCGGGCCCACCTGCGCCATGTCGTACTCTTCGAGGACGTCGAAGCCGTACATCTGTTGCACGATCAGGCGAATGAACGCGGTCGTCCCGCTATCGGCGCCGAAATGGCCGACCTTGTGGCCCTTCAGGTCTTCGGGGGTGGTGGCATCGGAATCGCCCGGGACCACGATCCCGAGATAGAGGTTGCCGACCGGATAGAACGCCGAGACGTCGAACCCTTCGGCCCGCGCGATCGCAACGCCCAGCAGGTCGTTGTCCATCGCGATGTCGGAATTGCCGATCAGGAAGTTCTGGAACAGCCCATCGCTCGGCAGGTATTCGAACGTGCCGGTGAAGCCGTGCTTCTTGTCCAGCCCCTCGCCCTCGATGATCATCATGGGCACGCCGCCGATGCTTCCGGCTACGGCCTGCATGGTGACGGTGGGCCCATCGGCCCAAGCGGCGGTCGTGCCAAGGCACATGGCGCAAAGGCCATGGATGATATGTCGCATAGGATTTCCCCGTTGGTCTCTTGTTCTGTGGGGATCAGCCTATGAAGCCGCTTTAATTAATCAAGCGTATAAATAATATTTTGTACCGTTTTCCATGTAAGGTTAGAGTATCAGGGCAAAGCGCCCTAAAATTTGGCATCGGAAGAAGAAAATGACACGTGCCGACCTCAAACCTCGCAAGCCGGGACGGCCCGAAGGCCAGACGAACCTTTCGTCCGACATCCTCGATGTTGCCGAGGTCATGTTCGCCGAACAGGGCTTTGCCGGCACGACGCTGCGTCAGGTCGCGGATCGCCTTGGGGTCAATCCGGCGATGATCGCCTACTACTTCCAGAACAAGGACAATCTGTTCCGCAGCGTCTTCACCCGCCGGGGGCATGCGATTTCGGCCGGGCGCATGGAGCGGCTCGCCGCGCTTGCCGGGCGGCCTTACGGCGTCGAGGATCTGGTGCGCGCCTTCATCGAACCCGCGGCCGAACTCTACGACGACGTTCAGGGACGCGCCTTCCTCAAGCTGCATGCGCGCCTTCATATGGAACCGGAGGAGCTGTCCTTCGAACTGCGCCGCGTGGTGCACAACGAATCGACCCATGCCTATGCGGCGGCGTTCGTCCGGCTTCTCGGCCTTCCGGAGCGGGAGGTGTATCAGCGCATGTCGCTTCTGATCGGTGCCTATCTCTATGCCTTTTCCGGCACGAGTCGGCTGGGGGAGCTGATGGGCGACGACACGGACCCGATGAAGGGACTTCTTCCCGCCACGATCGCCTTCGGCACCGCCGGCATGGTGGCTGGCATCACACCGTCATAGGGCGGGGCGAAAGCCAAAGAACCGTCGCAAATCCACGAAGGGTAATCGGCGCCGGGGCCAACGGCCTATGCGATGTACTGGGGTGCGCCCCTTGACAGGCGCATGCGGCGAATCCATACATATTCCAATAATGGAATTGTCCGAACCGTATTTGGAATACCGATGGATCCGACCGAACGCACATTGCAGGTGCTGGAATACATCATGGCGGCCGGCCCCGGCCCGGTGAAGCAGGTGGACATCGCCCGGCATTGCGGGCTGTCGCCCTCCACGCTGAACCGGATCGTGAAAACGCTGTCCGAATGGGGTTATCTGTTCCGTACGTCGGAGAAGTACTGCGTGCGCAACTTCCGCCTCGAGCGGAACGTGCCGATGTCGCACAGCTATCTGGCCAAGCTGGACGCGATGATGACGGATCTGTCGGTCCGGCTCGGCGTCTCGGCCGAGGTGATCGTGGTCGCGGGGCACGAACTGCTGTGGCATTCCAAGGCCGACCATCCCGACCCGGAGGTGGTGATCCGCGCGGGCGTCGGCTTCCGCCGCTCCCTCTATGAACTCGACGTGCTGTCGCAGCTCTATCTAAGCCGGATGCCGTGGGAGGACGTGCGCGCCATGTTCTACACCGAGGGCTTTTTCGAGACGCCGCGCAAGGGCGGGGGGCCCACGCGCTGGATCCCGGAGGAGACCGTGCGCACCACGTTGGAACGGATGCGCCCCGAGGTTTTCGCCGCCGATGCCGAGGGCAACCATGTCGGCATCCGCCGCCATGCCACCGTGGTGGAGGATCCGCATGGCCGGTTCCTGCATCTGGTGGCGCTGGCGGAACCGGCGGCGGCGGGCGATGCGCGCCCGGAGACGTACCGCGAGGCGCTGCTGGCGGTCCGGGCCGAACTGTCGGTTCTGGCCTATGCCGAAAGCGCCACCAATCGGCTGGTGCCGAAACATCATGCGATGTCGCTTCGCGGGGGGTGAGGCGGCGCACGCGACCATCGGAGCATTGGGGGGAGGACATATGACGGACCGGAACGGGACCATCGCGCAGGGGCGGGCGGCGGCATGACGTGGAAACGCCTCAACATACTGATCGCGGTTCTGCTGATCCTCGGCGGGGCCAGCTATGCCGCCGCGATCAACCGCAGCGCCGCGCAGGCGATCTTCTTTTCGTCGGCCGGGATCGGTCCGGCCTATTTCCCGAACATCCTTGCGGCGCTGCTGATCGGGCTGAGCCTGATCGTGCTGATCCGCAACATCGCCGACCGGAGCGCCGAGAAGGCCGCCCGGATCGTCACCGAGAATGCCGGGTACATCCTCGGCACGCTTGCGCTGGCGGTGCTGGCCATCGCGCTGTGGCAGGTGACGGGCTTCTTCTATCCGGTCGTGTTCGGGCTTCTGGCCGTGCTGATGTCGGTGTTCCGCGCCGAGACGGGCGGGCGGCGCGCAGTCGTCACCGGGATCGTGACGGCGGCGGGCACGACGCTGTTCATCTATGCATTGTTCGGAAGAATTCTGCAGGTTTCATTCTGAGGGGAGCGGAATGGACACGTTCGGCCAAGATCTGATCCATCTTTTCACGATCACCAACATGCTGTGCATCCTGCTGGGCACGGTGGTCGGCATGGTGTTCGGCGCATTGCCGGGCCTTGGAACGGTGATCGCGGTGGCGCTGCTGCTGCCGGTCACGTTCACGCTGCCGCCGCTGGCGGGCATCCTGATGCTGCTTGCGACCTATCAGGCGGGGGAATACGGGGGCTCCATCTCGGCGATCCTGCTGGGGGTGCCGGGCACGCCGCAGGCGGCGGCCACGGTGATCGACGGGCACCCGATGGCGGTGAACGAATCGCCCGGCAAGGCGCTGAGCTATTCGCTCCTTGCCTCCAGCATCGGGGGCATCTTCGGCGGGCTGGTGCTGATCTTCGTGTCGGTGCCGCTGGCGAAATTCGCGCTCAATTTCGGCAGCCCGGAATATTTCCTGCTGGGGGTGATCGGCCTGCTGACCGTCGCCCTGCTGAGCGGGCGCGACAAGATCAAGAGCATGATCTCGGTCGTGCTGGGGCTGATGGCGGGCACGGTGGGGGTCGATGCGCTGACCGGCGTGGACCGCGCGACCTTCGGCCAGCCCGAGCTGATGGACGGCATCAACCTCGTGGCGCTGCTGGTCGGGATCTTCGCCATCTCCGAATTGCTGGCGATGATCAGCAAGGGGCTGAACATCCGCTATGTCGCCGATTACGCGCGGCTGAAGACCGGCCTGACCGGGGCGGAGGTGAAGGGCGTGGCCAAGCCCACGCTGATCGGTTCGCTGATCGGGGCGGGCACGGGCATCCTGCCGGGGATCGGCGGGGGGGCGGCCTGCTGGTTCGCCTATGCGCTGGCCAGCAAGCTCTCCAAGAATCCCGGCGCGTTCGGGCGCGGCAGCCCCGAAGGGATCGCGGCGCCGGAATCGTCGAACAACGCGTCGGCGGGCGGGGCGCTGGTGCCGTTCCTCGCGCTTGGGATTCCGGGTTCGGCGGCGGTGGCGATCATCATGGGGGCCTTCGTGATGAACGGCATCCAGCCCGGCCCCGGCGTCTTCACCGCCGAGCGCGATCTCGTCTATGGCATCTTCTACGGCTTCATCGTGACGACGGTGGCGATGTATCTCGTGGGCCGCCTGCTGACGCCGATGTTCGCGCGGGTGCTGGTGGTGCCGAACGCGTTTCTGGTGCCCATCGTGCTGGTGCTGTGCCTGATCGGCATCTACGCCTCCAACGCGGCCTTCTTCGATCTGTGGCTGGCGATGGGGATCGGGGTGCTGTTCTACATCCTGAAACGGCTCGAATATTCGGTGTCCTCGGTCATCATCGCCTATGTGCTGGCCCCGATCATCGAAGAGAACTTCCGCCGGTCGCTGAACCTGTCGAACGGCAGCTACGGCGTGTTCATCTCGGGCCCCTATTCGATCCTGCTGGTCCTCGCGATCGTGGCCGCCCTCGGGTGGAGCGTGCACGCCGCCCTGCGGCAGCGCCGCGCGCGGCCAGCGGTGCAATGACAACGTGAAGTGGAGGGAGGAAATCCATGTTCAGACTGCTTGAGACGTTCAAGGTGCAGGCCGCCGTTCTGGCATCGGCTGCGGTGATCGCGGGCGCGGCGCCGGCGCTGGCGCAGGGCTATCCCGAAAAGCCGATCACGTGGATCGTGCCCGACGGGGCGGGCGGGGGGCTCGATTCCGTGGTGCGCACGATCGCGCCCTATGTCGCGCGCAACCTGCCGAACGACGCGACCATCGTGCTGAAGAACCTGCCCGGCGCGACGCAGACCATCGCCGTGTCGGCGGTGCATGACGCGCGCCCCGACGGGTACACGATCGGGCAGGCCTCGGTCGCGCCGCTGACGATCATGCCGCATCTGGGCAAGACGAAATACGACGGCTACGAGGATTTCGACCTGATTGCGAACGTCTTCGACGCCGCCCATTACATGGTCGTGCCCGGCAGTTCCGAATTCGACAGCTTCGAGCAGCTTCTGGATTATGCCAAGGCCCATCCGGGCGAGGTGAAGATCGGCATCGACGGCGTGTTCAACGCCCAGCATCTGCCGCTTCTGGGGCTGGAGCAGGCGGCGGATGTCGATCTGAACGAGATCGTCTATCAAAGCAGCGCCGAGACGAAGAAGGCCCTTCTGGGTGGCGAGATTGATGCCGGCATCATGCCCTCGCACATCATCGTCGCCGAAGAGGACAGCGGCTCGCTCCGCGCCGTGGTGGACATGATGGAGGTGAAGGCCGACTACCTGCCGGATGTCCCCTCGCTTGCCGATCTGGGCTACACGCCCAGCCAGCTGTTCGTCGGGGTGATCGCGCCGAAGGGCCTGCCGCAGGACATCCGCGACACGCTGACCGGCGCGGTCGAGGCCGCGCTGGCGGACCCGGAACTGGACGCGATGCTGGCCCGGCAGGGCGTGCTCGTGAACTACAACGGGCCGGAGGAATACAGCGACCGGCTGGAGCGGCTGGACGATGTGAACCGCCGCATCCTGACCGATTTCGGCGTGCTGAAATAAGCGCGCCCCCCTGTTGATCCGAAGGTTCCAGAGATGACGACCGACCCGAAACAACCGAACTTCCTGTGGATCTGCACGGACCAGCAGCGTTTCGACACGATCCGCGCCCTTGGGAACGGCCATATCCACACCCCGAACCTCGACCGGCTGGTGGCGACGGGCGTGACCATGGCGCAGACCTATTGCCAGAACCCCGTCTGCACGCCCAGCCGGGCCAGCTTTCTGACGGGGCGCTATCCGCGCACCACGGGCGTGACGCGCAACGGCAACGATGCCTTCCCGGAGGACGAGGTGCTCGTCCCCCGGATCCTTGCCGATCACGGCTATGTCTGCGGGCTGATCGGCAAGCTGCACCTTTCGTCGGCCGATGGCCGGACCGAGGTGCTGCCCAAGGATCACGGCTACGATGTCGTCCGGTGGAGCCATGGGCCACGGGACGGCTGGGGCGACGACAACGCCTATCAGGCGTGGCTGCGCGCCAAGGGCGTGGCATGGGACGATGTGTACAAGGGCAGGGCGGGCGGCATACCCGTCCAGCACCATCAGACGACATGGTGTGCCGAGGAGGCGATGGCCTTCATCGACACCCATCGGGATCGTCCGTGGATGCTGAGCATCAACATCTTCGACCCGCACCACCCCTTCGATCCGCCCGCCGAGCACAAGGCGAAATACCCCGCCGAGGACATGCCCCTGCCCAAATGGCGCGCGGGCGAGTTGGACACCAAGCCCGCCCTTCAGCGCAAGGATTACGAGGAGGGCGGCCAGAGCGGCCTCGGCCCCGCCTGCCGCGCGCTGAGCGACCGGGAGAAGCAGGACTACGTCTCGGACTATTACGCGATGATCGACCTGATCGACCTGCAGGTCGGGCGGCTGATCGACCATCTCGAAGAGCACGGCTTGCGCGAGGATACCGTCATCATCTTCCACAGCGACCATGGGGAGATGCTGGGCGATCACGGCCTCATCCTGAAGGGCGGACATTTCTATCAGGAACTGGTGCATGTGCCGCTGATCCTGTCCTGCCCGGCGCGGCTGATGTCCGACTTGCGCAGCCCCGCGCTGACGGAACTGATCGACATCGCCCCGACCCTCTTGGAGCTTGCGGGCATTCCGGTGCCGCACCGGATGCAGGGGAGGAGCCTTGCCGCCCTGCTGCGCGGCGATGCGGATCCCGATGTGCATCGCGGCTCGGTCTATTGCGAGTATTATGATTCCCTGCCCGCCGCCCATCAGGGCACCTTCGCCACGATGTATTTCGACGGCCGCTACAAGCTCACCGTATTCCACGGGCAAAGCGTGGGCGAGCTCTACGATCTTCGGACCGACCCCGACGAATTCGACAACCGCTGGGACGACCCCGCCTGCCGCGATCTGCGCGCCGATCTGGTTCTGCGCAGTTTCGAGCGGAGCATCCGCACCGTCGATCCCGTGACCATCGTCGGAAACTTCTGACGATCCGCCCCCTTCCGCAGCGCGCGGCCCTCAGCAAAGACCTGACCCATGACCCAGACACCCAACATCGTTTTCATCCTGACCGATCAGCAGCGCTACGACACGATCGCCGCGCTCGGCTTTCCGCATGTGCACACGCCGAACCTCGACCGGCTGGTGAAGGAGGGGACGAGCTTCGACGGCTGCCATGTCACCTCGCCGTCCTGCAGCCCGTCGCGCGCCTCGCTGTTCACGGGCACCTATCCGCATACGAACGGCGTCTTTCGCAACGACGAGCGGTGGAATTACAGCTGGGTATCCGATCTGAACGCGGGCGGGTATCGCTGCGTCAATGTCGGCAAGATGCACACTTGGCCGGTGGAAGGGGCCTTCGGGTTCCACGAACGCCATGTGACCGAGAACAAGGACCGCGCGCATCCGAACCTGCCCTTCTATCTGGACAATTGGGACAAGGCGATCTGGACGCGCGGCTTCGAAAAGCCCAGCCGTCAGACCTATCGCCGCCGCGACGATTACCGCGACGCCCTCGGGGCCTTCGTGTGGGATCTGCCCGAGGATCTGCACCCCGACGTGTTCGTGCCGCAGACCGCCTGCATGTGGCTCGATCGGTATTCGGGGTCGGAGCCGTTCTTCCTTCAGATCGGCATTCCCGGCCCGCACCCGCCCTATGATCCGACGCAACGCTTCCTCGATATGTACGAGGGGAAGGAGTTCCCCGCCCCGATCCGCGATTACGACCTCGAAAGCCAGCCCGCCCCGTTCCGGGCGCTGCGCGGCAACCATCTGGGCGACGATCACGACGCGGTGGTGCATCTGAAGGATCCGACCGACGAACAGATGCAGCGCCAGCGCGCGCATTACTTCGCCAATGTCACCATGATCGACGAACAGGTCGGCCGCATCCTAGAGGCGCTCGAGCGTCGCGGCGTGCTGGAGGAGACGATCATCGTCTTCGCCTCGGATCATGGCGATTGTTTGAACGATCACGGCCATTCGCAGAAATGGAACATGTACGAGCAATCCGTCCATGTGCCGACCATCTTCTGGGGGCCGGGCATTCCGGCGGGGCGGCGGGTCGATGACCTCGTTTCCCTGATGGATCTGGGGCCGACGATCCTCGAACTGGCGGGTCTGACCCCGCCGGCATGGATGGAGGCGCAGTCCCTGCGGCCCTATTTCGGCGATGCGCGCCCCCCGCGCCGCGACTGCGTCTTTGCCGAACATGCGCGCGATGCGATCCTGACGGGGACGGAATTCGTCTCGATGGTGCGGCATGGCGATTGGAAGTTGGTGCATTTCGTGGATACCGACGAGGGCCAGCTCTTCAACCTCGCGGACGATCCGGGGGAGCGGGTGAACCGCTGGGACGATCCGGCCTGCGCGGGCCGCCGGATGGAGCTGATCCACCGCCTGCTGGATTGGCGCATCCGCAGCGATCTGCGCACGCAGGGCTTCCGCAACGTGCTCGCTCGGGCGGTTCCGGCCTGACATGAACGCCCTTCCGGACAGAACGATGCTGCTGCCGCGCAAGCATCACGGCCTTGCGGTGGCCGCACGGGGCAAGCTGTTCCGGCGGCGGCTGTTCGCGCGGGGGAATGCGATCGGGTTCATGGTGCTGGCGATCGCGGTGGGCGCGATCGCGGGCGTCGTGGTCAGCGCGATCAGCTTGTCCTCGCATGCGCTGCACAGCTTGCTCTATGGCGTCTCCTTCGGATCGGGGCTGAGCGGCGCCGATCTGGGGCGCGGCTGGCCGCTGCTGGCGGTGCCGGTGCTCGGGGGGCTGCTGACCTCGCTCCTCCTGCGGATGCGGCGGCGTACGGGCGGCATCGTCGACCCGATCGAGGCGAACGCCCTCTATGGCGGGCGCATGTCGTTGACCGACAGCCTGCTGGTCAGCCTTCAGAACCTCGCCTCCAATGGGTTCGGCCTCTCGGCGGGGCTGGAGGCGGCCTATACGCAGGTCTCCTCCGGGGTGGCGTCGAAGTTCGGGATCAAGCTGAAACTGCGCCGCGAGGATACGCGCGTGCTGGTGGGCTGCGGGGCGGCGGGGGCCATCGCTGCGGCCTTCAGCGCGCCGCTGACCGGGGCCTTCTATGCGTTCGAGTTGATCATCGGCACCTACAGCGCCGTGTCGCTGGCGCCGGTGGTGACGGCGGCGATCGTGGCGATGCTCGTCTCGCGCACGCTGTCGGGGGAGCCGTTCGCGATCGATGTCGGCCCGATCGGCGCGATCACGGCCGCCGATCTGCTGCCGGCGGTGCTGATGGGCGGGGTCTGTGCGGGCCTTGGGGTGCTGGTGATGATCGGCGTGGCCCGGACCGAGCGGTTGGCCGTCCTCGCGCGCATTCCGGGCTGGGCGCGCCCGGCGGTCGGCGGGCTGCTGGTCGGGGGGCTGGCGCTGATCTCGACGCAGGTGCTGTCGGCGGGGCATGGCGCGATGCACATCAATCTGGAACAGGACACGGCGTTTCTGGCGCTGGTCGGCCTTTTCCTTCTGAAGGCGGTGGCGACGGCCATCACCATCGGGTCGGGCTTTCGCGGCGGGCTGTTCTTCGCCTCGCTGCTGCTGGGCGCGCTGGTGGGCAAGGCGCTGGCCGTGCCGATGGAGGCGATCATCCCCGGCATGCTGTCCTCGGCCGCGCTCGCCGTCATCGGGATGAGCGCGTTCGGCGTCGCCGTCATCGGCGGCCCCCTCGCCATGACCTTCCTGACGCTGGAGGTGACGGGAGAGTTTCCGATCGCGGTGCTGGTGCTGGCGGCCTCGATCACCTCCTCGCTCGTGGTGCGGCAGACCTTCGGATATTCGTTCAGCACATGGCGCTTCCATCTGCGCGGAGAGACGATCCGCGGCGCCCATGATGTCGGCTGGATCCGCAACCTGACGGTGGGCCGCCTGATGCGCCGCGACGTGCCGACCGCCGATGCCGGGATGAGCGCGGACGCCTTCCGCCGCGCCTTCCCCTTGGGATCGACGCAGCGGGTGATCGTGACCGATGCGGACAAGGCTTATGCCGCGATGGTCATGGTCCCTGAGATCCACGCCGACGCCGATTCCGCCGAACCGAGGACCGATCTCGCCAGCTTCTTCCATCACCAGACGGATGTGCTCCTGCCCGGCATGAACGCGCGGCAGGCGGCGTCCCTCTTCGAGGACAGCAGCAGCGAGGCCCTCGCCGTCGTCAGCGACCGGATCGAGCGGCGGGTGATCGGCCTTCTGACCGAAGCCCACACCCTGCGCCGCTACAGCGAAGAGCTGGACAAACAACGCCGCGACATCCTCGGCGCGGCGGAATAGGGGGCGGCGCGGGTTCCCGCGCCGCCCTTCTATTATGCAGCGCTGCCCCGTATCGGATGCCTGCGCACCAAAAGTTCCAAAAATGAACTATATTAGTTCCAAGACTTGACCAAAGGCATTCGGCATGCCCAGTATCGTCCGGCGCAGCGCCGAAACAGGGGCCGAATGGCTCGGTTCGGGATGGATCGCCCTGCGCTCAGGAAAGAAGACGCGACGAACCAACACACAAAAACAGGGAAGTTACCGATGAAACACCGTCAAGCCTTCCGGACCAGTTGTATCGCAGTGGGCGCGGCCCTTGTGGTGCAGGGCACTGCTGCGGCCGCGCAGGATCTTCCGGTATGGGATACCTACACCTACGAAAATCAGGTGGCGGCCATGCAGGAACTGATCGCCAGCTTCAAGGCCGAGCATCCGGACGTGAACGTGAACGAGACGGTCCGCAGCCTCGACGATCTGTCGCTGACGCTGCGGCTGGCGGTGCAGGCCGGTAACGGTCCGAAGGTGTCGCAGGTGAACCAAGGTGCCAAGGACATGGGCACGATGGCCAAATCCGGCCTTCTCGTCCCCCTTGACGATTATGCCGAAGAATACGGCTGGGGCGCGGGCCAGTCGGCCGGCCTCATCGACCGGGGGCGCTGGTCCGAAAGCGGCCAGTTCGGCGAAGGCCCCAATTACGGCATCTCCAGTCTGGGGGAGATCGTGGGCCTGTTCTACAACGAACAGATCCTGAAGGATGCGGGCGTCACCCTGCCGATCGCCGATTTCGAAGGCTTCCTCGATGCGCTGCAAAAGGTGAAGGATGCCGGCGTCGCGCCGATCGCGATGGGCACCGCCGAGGGCAACCTGCCGCTGCATCTCTACGCCTCGATCTTCGAGACGAATATCAGCGCCGAGGACCGCGCCCCGTTCGACGACCTGATCTATGGCCGGGGCGGAAGCTGGACCACCGAGGCCAACGTGAAGGCCGCCAAGTACCTTCAGGACTGGGCCGAAGAGGGCTATCTTCTGGACGGCTATTCCGGGATTTCGGCCAACGATGCGGTGCAGCTGTTCACCGCGGGGCAGGCGGCGTTCCTGACCGGAGGCACTTGGTATTTCGGCGATGTGCAGAACAACCCGGACATCCATTTCATGCCGTTCCCCGCGCCTGCGGAGGTCGAACATCCGCTTTCGGTGGGCGGGGTCGATCCGGGTTGGACCATCACCTCGATCGCCAGCACCAAGGAAGAGCAGGATCTGGGCGCCAGCTTCATCCAGCACATGGTTTCGCCCGAAACCGCGGTGGTCTGGGCCAAGCACGGCTATCTGCCCGCAACCGCGCTTCCCGAGGATGCCGATGTGGAGCTGTCGGGCCTGCTGAAGGAAGGCATCTCCATCTGGGATGAGCTGAACGCCGACAACGCGATCGGCCATTACATCGACTGGTCCAGCCCGACGATGCTGGACACCGTGGGTGACAACATCCCGCTGCTTCTGGCCGGTCGTCAAACCCCCGAAGAGTTCGCCGCCGCGCTGGACGCCGATTATCAGGCGTATCTGCAAAGCCAATAAGACGCCAAAACCGCCGCAGCCGGTAGGCCGGTTGCGGCGAGAAGGATGCCCCCATGAAGATATCCCCTCTCGACGGTAAGCCTGCGGCGAACCTGCTGTTCGTGCTGCCGAGCATGATCGTCTATGTCGTCTTCGTTTTCGGCCCGATCTTTGCCGCGGCGGGGCTGAGCTTCACCGAATGGAACGGGTTGAGCCGCCCGGTCTTCGTGGGGCTGTCCAACTACACCGCGCTGCTGAGCGATGCCAGTTTCCTGCTGGCGCTGAAGAACAACGCGATCCTGCTGATCTTCTACTGCCTCGTGCCGCTTGCAATCGGCATGGTGCTGGCATCGGCGGTCAGCACCGTCGGATCGCATGAACGCCTCGCGATCCGCACCCTGCTGTTCCTGCCCTACATCATGCCCTCGGCGGTGATCGGGATCGTATGGCGCTGGCTCTACAATCCGGTCTTCGGCCCCATCAATCAGGGCCTGAAGCAGATCGGTCTGGGCGCGCTGGCGATACCGTGGCTGGGCGATCTGACATGGGCGCTGCCGGCGGTGGGGTTCGTGGTGGTGTGGTACTATTTCGGCTTTTGCATGGTGATCTTCCTGACGGGGCTTCAGCGTCTGGATCCGTCCATCTACGAAGCCTCGCGCATCGACGGTGCCGGGCCGATCTACACCTTCCGCCGCATCACCTTCCCGCTGCTGCTGCCCGAGGTGCGGATCGTCCTGCTGCTGACCATCATCGCCTCGATCAAGAGCTTCGATCTGATCTTCACGATGACACGGGGCGGGCCGTCCAACACGACGCTCGTGCCCAACATCTACATGTATGAAATGGGCTTCCAACTCAGCCGTTACGGCTATGCCGCGGCGGTCGCGATCTTCGGGGCGATCATCATCTTCGCCGTGAATTACGCGGTCCACAAGTTCATCAAACCGAAAGACGGAGTCTGACATGCCGACCTCCGCGACGCGTGCGACCAAGGCGGCCGGATTCCGCATCGTGATGTGGGGCTTTGCCCTGTTCGCGATCGTGCCCTTCGCCCTGCTGATCCTGACCTCGCTCAAAAGCCAGCCGGACTTGATGCGCGGCGCCTTCGCGCTGCCCTCCCGGCTGCATTTCGAAAACTTCGTCTCTGCGTGGGTGGACGGGCATTTCAGCACCTATTTCCGCAACTCGGTGCTGGTCGTCGTGCCGGTGGTGATCGGCGGCGTGGTTCTGGGAACGATGTCGGGCTTTGCCTTCGCCTTTCTGTCCTTCCCGCTGAAGAAGATGACCTTCGTGATGCTGACGCTGGGCATGATGGTCCCGACCGAGGCGTATATCATCCCGCTCTATTACGAGATGCTGCATCTGGGGCTGATCAACACCTATGCCGCGCTGATTCTGCCGCAGATCGCCATGTCGGTGCCCTTTGCGACGCTGTTCATGGCCTCGGCGATGCAGCAACTGCCGGTGGACATTCTGGAGGCCGCGCGCATTGACGGCGCCTCGCGCGGGCGGATCCTGACGAAGGTGATCCTGCCGCTGATGGGGCCCTCGATCTCCTCTCTCAGCCTGTTCCTGTTCATCTGGACGTGGAACGAGTTCCTGATCCCGCTCATCCTCGTCAATGACGACAGCCTTCGCACGCTGCCCCTCGGCATGCTGTTCTTCCAAGGCCGCAACACGATCAACATCCCGGTTCTGACGGCCGGTGCCGTGGTGGTGATCCTGCCGGTCATCATCGCCTTTCTGTTCTTCCAGAGGAAGTTCATCGACGGTCTCACCGCAGGAGCAAGCAAGTGAGCATTCATTCCGAAACCACCTCTGTCTGCATCATCGGGCTGGGGCATCGCATCGCCTCCATCCTGCCCGATTTCACCGCCGCCGCCCCCCATCTGGACATTCGGGGCGTGATGGATCCGGGCACGCCGCGCATGGATATTCTGGCCAAGGTCGGCGCCGCGCCCACGATGTACGACGATCCCGCCGAGATGCTGGCCCGCGAACGGCCGCGCGTGATCATGATCGGATCGCCCAACCATCTGCATCTGGGCCATATCCGTCTTGCCCTCGAAAGCGATGCCGAGTTCATCTTCTGCGAAAAGCCCGTGGTCGTGTCGATCGAGGAGACGATGGAACTGGCCCGGCTGATCGCGCGTCATGACGGGCGGCGGCGGCTTTTGGTCGGGCTGGTCCTGCGCTATTCGCAGCTGTACCGTGCCCTGCGCCGCGCCCAGTCCGATGGCAATCTTGGAGAGATCATGTCCATCGAAGCCTCCGAACATATCGCCCCCTTCCACGGGTCGTTCTTCATGCGCGATTGGCGGCGGTCCACGGCGATGACGGGCGGTTTCATGCTGGAAAAATGCTGCCACGACATCGACCTCT
>NZ_CP047293.1 GCF_018279165.1 Falsirhodobacter algicola
CCCATACTGTGCTTCGCAAACTTCACAAGATCATTTGCCTTCGAGGCAACCGACCCAGAACCACAGAACTCATCAACATCCCAGCTGAGAACTAACGCCGAGAATGCTGCTTGCGTCGACATTTCAGCAATCATCTCACCCGCTGCCATCACGGTCATGCTATTGAAGTCGGTCATGCCGGAACCTTCTTCGTCATCTTGGTGTACATGTCGAAGAGCTTTTCGAGGCGTTCGGTGTCGTTTTTGAAGCGGCGACCGATGTAGATGCGCTCTAGGGTCTCGTCGTTGCGATCATGGGCTGCGCGGAGGTTGGCGGGCATCTTTTCGGGGTCGTAGAGGTCTGCGATGGTTGCCGGGAAATGCGCCTCGCGCGCCAGAAGGATGTCTTCCGCGCAGCGGGTTAGATCTTCGCGGTTCTTCTCGGTCAGCTTCGGGACGGGGAAGGTGTTCCAGCCGATTGTATTTGAATAGCGAATACGAGTTTCCAGCTGTCCGCAGACCGTTCGCACCCAAACCAAGTGAATTTTGGATGCAACAATAGACATGTGCCATAGGGGCGCGTCATATAACGCAAGAGCAAGATTTGAAACTCGCACATGTGGAGGTATAACGGCGCACGGGAGATATTCCCTCTTTTCAGAAGACACGCTTGGAACAACAATAGAGTTAACATCACCATAAATCGTTCGCTCAAATTTATACGGAGTAAGGAGCCCAGCTTTACCACGCTCGCTGCCGTTCATCCTGTACTCGTGTACGCGTGCAAGTCGCTTTGCGATTGGAGGTATTGAAAACGCCAAATCTGCTTGGCTATCCTCAATCCAAAGGCAGTACCTTTGAAGACCATTAATTACTTCACTCGACCCTACGATAGGCTTAATCAAAGGGTGTGCCTGAGGGAAGTCATCAAGAAGTTCATTCTTCTCATCTGGAGAGAGAAGAAGATTCCCTTGATCGCGGGGAATGTTTCCACCAAACATTATAGCCATACTCGACAACGGTTCAGAGGATCTCTGGACTATCACATTGGCGCCTTCGGTGAGGTAAGCGTTGATGCTATCAACGGACTTTTGGACCTCTAATCCGTAGATCGCTTTATTCCTCTCACCTTTTGCAGCGACGCCAGCAATTATACATGTAACCTGCGCGTTCTTGCTCGCATTATTTCCCCACAGAAAATTGTGGTGCGCGAAAAAAATTTCTTGTCCGTTTCCAAATACTCTAGGCCATACCAACGGCACCTGTACGCCTTGGCAGATAGAATTGGTTGAAACGAATGCAAAGCACCCACCCATTCTAATGAAGTCGGAGGCCTTCCAGAACCAACCTGCGATGTAGTCGACCGCTCGAACCTTCTGCTTGCTTCGGACGAGAGCATTAAGATCCGACTTTTGCTCCTTAGTTTGGTACTTGTCACCGATGTAAGGCGGATTGCCGCAAACGTATGTCTCGCCGCCTTCATTTTCGAAATCAATCTGGGCCTGATCAAGCGGCGTCTGAAACAGATCGTCCGCTTTCACCTTCACGCCCGTACCAGTTGGGGGGCAGATCGCTAGCCAATCAAGCCGCAGAGCGTTGCCACAGGTGATCCAGTTCTGGCTATCCAGCGGTAGAAACTCGGCCAGCGCTTCCTTTTGGCCGCGATAGGTCACGTCGCACTGGTACTCCGCGATGATCAGCGCCAGCCGGGCGATCTCGGCCGAGAAATCCCTGATCTCGATACCGCGAAAGTTGGTCAGGGGAATGTCCGTCTTGCGGTCGGCCTCGCCCCGGCGGCGGTTGATCTCGGCCTCGATCGCGCGAAGCTGCTTGTAGGCGATGACAAGGAAGTTGCCCGACCCGCAGGCCGGATCGAATACCCGGATCTTGGCGATGCGGTTCCGCAGGTTCAGCAGCTTGCGGGCATTGTCGCCCGCCTCCTCCAGCGCCGCATTCAGGTCATCGAGGAAGAGCGGGTTCAGCACCTTCAGGATGTTGGGCACGGAGGTGTAGTGCATGCCCAAGACAGAGCGCTCGCCCTCATCCGCGACCGCCTGGATCATTGAGCCGAAAATGTCGGGGTTGATCTTGGTCCAGTCCAGCCCGCCGATATGACTGAGGTAACGCTGCGCGATCTTGGAGAAGCGCGGCACCTCGGTCGAGCCGGAGAACAGGCCGCCGTTCACATAGGGGAAGGCATCAGCCCATCGAGGCAGGTTGGCGCCAGCGCGGTCCTTGGTCGCCACGTTCATCGCGCGGAAAATCTCGCTGATGACCTCATGCGTGTTCGTGCCGTCTCGGTTGGACATGCGGTCGATCGTGCCGGTGAACAGGTCGGCGGTGGTGAAGATGTCGGTATCTTCCGCGAAGAAGCAGAAGATCAGCCGCGCCATGAAGTGGTTCATGTCGTGCCGACGCTCGGCCTTGCCCCAGTCGGGGTTGTCCTTCAGCAGCTCGACATAGAGGCGGTTCAGACGGCCCGTCGCCTTGATGTCGAAGGCGGATTCCTTGATCTGCTTGACGGTCGAGATGCCCGCAAGGGGAAGGAAGACGCCAAAGCTGTCCGGGAAGTCCTTGTAGGCGCAGGCCACGGTGTCGCCGCCGATCAGGTCTTCGGCCTCGAAGGTCTGGCCGTCGGTGGCGAGGATGAACTTGGCCTTGTGCTTTGTCGTGGCGGAGCTGTCCTTCAGCGCGGCGAGGGTCTGGGAGACCTCACCCGGCGCGCAGGTTGCCATGTGGATGTTGTTACGTTGCAGAACCCCACCCAAATCCGACTTGTTGGTATCGCCCTTGCGCAGCTTCTTGATCTCGGTCGCCTTGCGCCCAAAGGCCTCAAGGAAGGCATAGGGAAATTCCGCCGCATCAAAGGGGGCCTCGGCGAGGTCGGAAATGGCCTGCTCGATTTCAACCGGGTTCATGGGGTCTGCCTCGTAAATGGCTGAACTTCGATCTCATGAGCGCGCGCCATGACCGTCTCCAGCTCGTGGTTCATTTGTCGTTCCATCCAGGAGCGAGCAGAGGTGCCGAACGCCTTCTCAAGGCGCAGTGCCATCTCCGGCGAAATGCCGGATCGCCCGTTCAGGAGGTTGCTGAGGGTCTGACGGTTGCAGCCAAGCACCTTTGCGGCGTCGGTGACGGACAGGCCGTTGGGATCAAGGCATTCTTGGCGAACAAGGATTCCGGGGTGGGTCACGTCAACTCCTACAGTTGATGCTACTGTATGGTGATAATTGACGGTTATCAATCCAACTTAGGGGGTTTCCTAGAAGCGGTGCCGTGCCCAAGGCTCTCACCATTAGCCAAATGTCCGAGGCTGACGCGAGACTCGTGCCCGTTCAGCCTATTGCGAAAGCGCCAACCGACGCCTTGCCCTTCACCTCGCCACCTAGTGTGGTCGTCATTGCGTTCTCGAATGCCGTCACAACTTTGCTGGGCGTCTCGGCCGATCTATACTCGAAGAGTAGCGCGTCATGCATAGGAAGCACGATGGTAACGTCGTCCAATTCGCCGACGTCTATCAGCGCCTTTTTGAAGATGAGGGATGCTGTCCCCTGAACGACTTGGCTCACAGCAGATCGTTGTTCTTTAGCGGTCAGTGGACCGCGGCGATCGCGTAGATAATGGTTGCCAAGCAAGGTCGCCACACGGTCATTGGCTTGGAAATCAGCCCACACCAATCTCTTCCAAGCCTCGTACTGAACAAAAAGTCCGAACGCACTCTTGGCCCGAGACCGATCTACGCCAAGCGAAACCGCAGCGTCGATCAGTGCTTTCTTGCTCATACCGTAGGCGTAAGACAGAAAGAGCTGCTTGGCAGCATTTCTGTTCCCCGGAAGCCCAAGGTGCGCGGTGGCGAACAGGTCATACATATCACCTGCGGCGTAGAGCTTCATCAGCTCGCAGTCCTTTGAGAGCGCGGCCATTATCCCGACTTCATACTGATCGAAGTCCACGTAACTCAACTCAGCCCCCTCACGGCTGGTAATGATGCCGCGATATTTCTTTGAAATGTTCTGTAGACTGGGGCTGCGCAAATGAATGCGCGAGGTGCGAGAACCAAATACATCCAATACTGGCCGCATGATTGTGGTCGACAGGGTTAGCGAACCCAGCACCCGTCGTGCAGTGTCCGCGGCCTGCAGAGTTATGGTATCGCTCCCGAAGTCCCGTTGGTGCGGCACGTACTCGAGGAGGTACTCGATCGAAACATCGTCCAGTTCGAACCCATCCGCACGCAGCTTTTCCTCCAGCGCCGATCGATTTGGAGTTTCCAAAGGCATGTCGTGCTTCGCAGAGTAATTCTTGAGGCACGTAAAATAATCATGTTCCGCCTCGGCGCGCATCTCCGACAGTCGCTGACTGTCGACAATGATACCATTGGCCATCGCAAATTGAAGTAGTCGGTAGACTGGGACTTCAACTGTAAAAAACCGTTCAGCTTCGTCTGTAAGCTTCGCGCGCTCAAGCAAGGCAAGATACATTTTCTCAAGCGCCTCAGCCGCCTTGGCAGCAACTCCTGCCTCGAACGGCAGGCCCTTATTGAACATCCGCCTATAAACGGAGCATACCTCCTGATCGGCGCCATACTGTTCAAGAACAGCGGTTACGTCGTGTTTTTCGCGTGCCAGTCGGTCTTCAGGGTCTCCACTGGTGGATATCCGAAATTCGTCGAGATCTATGACCGTATTGGGAAGCGTCTTCGTCGCATCGAACAACGCATCACGTATCATCCAGAAATCATGGCAGACTACGGCGCCGGAGAACCTGACGACATCTTGGGCGTCTGTTTCGAGCAGCTGTCCGTCGTCAAACCAATAGAAGCAGTCTGCGCCCCGCCCGGTAAAGTCCTTCATGAAGAGAAGCAGTTTCCAAGCTTGGTCAATCATATTCACTGACCTCGTCGACAAGGTTCAATAGATCGGGCGATTCCCGTTTTGCAAAGGGCAGACCTTCCTCACTCGTGTAACGCTCGGCTCTTGGCCCTGTGCGTTTGAGGCAGATAGGCACATGGCCATAGAGCGGCTTGAGGTCATCTTCGTGAAGCACCGAGGAAGCAATCAAGAGATAGCGGGCGTTCTGATATGGAAGTTCGCTAAATTTTTCGATGCATCCGCGGATAAGTGCCGCCTCACCAACACACCGCAGCCAGATTAAGATTGCAGCAGCCTCGCCGGACCTAATGTCCTCGTGTAGTTTCCTAGCGGCGAGATCAACCAACCTATCCGATCGGTGTCTCTTCAATCCGAGCAGCATCCAAATATTGTAGTTCTGCCAATCGTGGATGGCTCGGTCCTCCGCGAGTAGAAACTCCTCCAGCGCCGGAAGGCATTGGCCATCTCGGTCTAGCGTTGAAATAAGCCGGCAGTATTGATCTGTGGATACGGCATGCTCCGAAAGCGAACGGGAAAGCGTGTCGAGCAGTGTAACTGATAGTACGTCGCCGACATCGAAGAGGCCAGATTCCACAATCTGGGCTACGCGGTTCACCGCGAAGCGGAACTGTCGCGTTTGAGTGTCGCCAGATTCAATACAACTGGTCAGGATACCGAAGATGTATTCAACCGAACGGGTCACAATTCTGCGGCTACGAGATTGCCACATTTGATTAATGGCGGTGGTTGCGCTGTCTTGCGAAGGGAAATGTGCGACCAACTTGTCTAGGGAAGCGTTAGGAGGCAATATCTCGGTCTTACTCGCGTTTATGTTCAGGCCGACCTTCCGTAGCTCCCTGATGATGTCCTGGAGTGCGCGGCGTGCGTGGATCTCCGTGTCGGCCAAAACCCGGATGTCGTCGACGTATCTGTAGTAATCGTAACCCTTCTTGGCCATTTCGCGATCAACGGAAGAGAGCAGGATGTTGGAAAGAAACGAAGATGCGTCCCGGTTCTGTGGTAGACCATGGTCGCGGCTGAACGTCCATTGTCCTAGCAGCCTATCCAACGTACTAATAGCATTACGAATTTGGAGCTTTTCAGGTCCCGTCGCCATGATCTCTGGTATAGCCTTCTCCAAGGCTGCGATGATTTGCTCTCGCGAGATGTTCTCAAAAAAATTGCTGAGATCAGTCACCAGAAGATGCTGGTTTGATCGGGCGAACGTAAGAGTTATTCCCTCAAATGTGAACCATCGATCGATCTTGTTCTTGAACAAGTATTTGGAGTTCTGCGGCGCAGAGTCGTAGCGGTAGCTTAGCACTCGGTGGCTGAGCAGACTGTCATAGTATGGAATAAGGAAGGTGCAGATCGCCTGATATACGAAACGATCAAAGAAATCGGTTTCCAGACCGTAGCGTTCTCCATAGCCCTTCTTAGGTATATTACGGACAACACTGCGGGTGCCGAGGTAAACACCATTCCATTCCTGCAGCAGAGACAGAACTATGCGTTTGGCGTCGTCCGGGTTCTTAAATATGTCGTCGTATTGCAGGCAGTCGAAGTACCAGTCGTCCCTCATGTCCTGTCGTAGATGCTTGAGGACAATGTCAAATTTTACCGGAAAGCCAAGGGCTTGCCCCTTGTCCCAAAATTCAGAACTTAGTGTATATTCGACGTCATCACTTTGTTGACTGTAATCTGACACGAACGGTGGTTCTCTTTCGTAAACATATTCACATCCCTTTAGGATGCATGTTGCTACCCTACCGTGCCCACGCAGCAGAGCCAGCCGGATTTTCTACGTCCGCATCTTCAATGCCAGCCAAGGTTTCGCCTTTAGCAGCCTCATTTGTTTCGTCCACTTGACGGTTTCAGAGCTTATAGCTGCTGTTTGTGCATTCGGCAGCGAAGGTCGGATCTCCACCCTTAGTGGGATTGATATCCGGAGGGGGTAGAACACTGTGCTAAAGCTGAGTTTTGCCTGAATTTCGTTGCAGCGCCCTGTATATGGTCGGTCTTGAGACGGAAAATAACTCAGCGAGATCGCTGATGGAATATTCGCCGGTGGCATGCATCCGGATCAGTTCTCTTTGCTGTTTTTCCGAGAGTTTCGGCTGCTTTCCCCGGAGCTTTCCCTTGGCTCGGGCGATGGCCATGCCTTCGCGGGTACGCATGCGGATGAGATCAGCCTCGAACTCGGCGAAGGTGGCGAGAATGTTGAAGAACATCTTTCCCATCGGGTCGGTCGGATCATAGACTGATGCGCCGAGGGCAAGCTTGGCTCCCTTCTTTTCTAACTGGTCCGCGATGGCTCGTGCGTCTGGAACTGAACGCGCAAGGCGATCAAGTTTCGGCACGACCAACACATCCCCCTCTCGCACAGCAGCAAGCGCTTGGTCGAGCCCAGGTCGGGCTCGGTTTGTACCCGTCAAGCCGTGGTCTGTGTAGATGCGGTCTACCGTGACCCCAAGGTCTGCAAGGGCAGCACGTTGCGCTGCTAAGTCCTGACGGTCGGTAGAGCACCGGGCATAGCCAATTTTAATCACGGTCATACTCAAGTGTACGGTTAGGGGGTGTCATGTAAGAATCAAATCGTACCACCTAAATGAGACACCTTGAAGCGCGATTTCGCTGCCACTCGCAAACCACGCTAAAACTGTCCGCTGAGCGATCCCCTTTCGGACAAATCAGCTAGGCCCCCCGTGTCGCGATACCTATCGTCACGGCGTACTCGGGCGGTAATCCAAGTAGAGCTCTCCAGTGTCTTTCATCTCGATACTTGGGGGTGAAAACCCATCAGCTTCCTGATCAGCCCGACCAGGTTCCGTCGTTTCCAGCACATGTTGGTAGTCGTATGCAGCAGCTCTCGCATCATCCCTGATCCGGCCTGAGGTTTCGTTCAGGCAGTTCAGGTAGTCCTCGACCTCGCTGAAGTAGCGTCGAAATTCCGACCGAACCTCTGCACCGGAAAACCCTGCATCGAGAAGATATGCAGCCTCCGGCCTGATGGGCTCAATGCAAAGCTCTTGGGCCGCCGCAGGCGCTGCAAGGCCCCCCACGATGGTAGCGGCTAAGATAAGTGGCTTCACTGGCGCCTCCTGCTCCGCTCGTTCAGGCCGATTAGGCTTCCCATGATGTTCAGAGAGCCAGTCCGTTGCGCCCGCACCATCCCCCGCAGATAGGCACCGGCAGAAAGGATTGTGACCTCAGGGTCGGCAACCTTCGCATCGGTGATCAGCACGCAAAGCATCGCGGCATCCTCATCCAGAAGGCCCACGGCTTCCTCCCAGGCAGATGGGTGGATGCCCAGCTCAGGCAAACGTTTCTGCGCGGCGATCACGAAGGAATGGAAATCCAGCCTGCCCCGCTTCTGTCTCTCGATGTCGAGCCACATCTTCATCTCTTCGGAACAGAGGCCATATAGACGATCATTGCCCAGGTTCTGAATGAATTTGGACTTGTGCGCCTCGCTGGCTGCCCCATCTTGTTTTTCTAAGCAATGGACGCGGCCGTGAGGCCGTGGCCTATCAGAGATCGTGTGCGTGGGCTTGGCCACGCTCAGCATATCGACGGGGTCGTTACAAATTACTTCGTTAGAATCTTGAGTTGTATCTTGTATATGAGAGCGCTCGTTTTCGAGCGGTCGATGATGCGTTTCATAGAGCAAAGTAGACGCAGAAATCGTCAATGCTTCGGCTTCGGCCTCATGGTTCTGAAGCTCTTCGAGCGACATCCGGTGAAGCGCTTGGCCTGACGGCCACTCCGCGAACGTTTGATGGATGCGCTCGACCTCTGCTGTTAGCCCATGACGCTCGACCAGCTCGCACAGAATGCCTTTCAGGTGCCGCTTGTGCGAACTGCGCTGCCCACGCAGGCGAGCATGAGCCCTGCGATCGGCTTCGATCTCGTCGCGCATGGACAGGAACTCGTCGACACGCGCGATCGACACGCCGAAGAAGACGCCGCAACCGGAAAAGCCGGAGCGCGCGCCATTCGCCATCGTCCGCTTCTCGATCAGCCCTGCGCGGACAAGAGCCGCCTCATGCTCTCGGATGCGGCAAGCCGTGACACCACGCTTATGCGCGATCTCGTTCTGGCTGAGATAGCAGCACGGTTCATCCGGGCCGCGCTTGAACGCGCTCGGCCTGGTCGACGCGATCATGGTCCGAAAGGTCATCATCGCCGCAGCACCGATGCCAAGACTGGAAGCAACCGCATCGACAAGCGCGACAAAGCCGTCGCGCTCCATGCCGCGTGGAAGCGTTGGTTTGACGGCCTCACACCGTCGGGCAGGCAAAGCCTGGGATACATGCATCTGTTCGATCCTCGTTCGTGTGAAGCGAGGCGGCGGCAGGCAAACTTCTACTGGTCGCACAAATGCGTTTTTGACTTGCCTGCAATGTGGGGAAGCTGGTAGAACCAATCTTGACTAGAGACGTTTTCGGGCTTGCCGGCCCTAGGTCCTACAGCCCCCCGTGGAAGGTTGCCGCCTTCGCGGGGGCTTTAATTTTTGGGGTTCCTTACTGCTCCTTTCCTCGTCACGACTCTCTCGGTCGCATTATTGTGTCATTAGGCATACAGGGTTTCGTTTGAGGCCGCAATTCTGGTAGTCCACCGCCAGCGCCGCCACTACGATTAGTAATCCACCTGCTCATAGCCATATTTCCCCTGGTAATCGGTCCAGTCGATGAAGACGGACCGCTGATAGAGGCTCGGACAGCTCTCACCCCAACCGGCAAGACCGGCGAAAGCATCCGGCAATGATGCCACCGAACTGCCGGACCAGCTAAAGTCGCCCTGCACGCCATAGGTGCCGACACGGACCTTCTCGCTCCGGCGGCAGTCACCATTGTCACCACCGCTTTCACGCTGACGGGCATACTCGACGTTGTAGACGCGTATGGAGCGGACGAAGTCATACTCGGCCCCGCTGATGTCGATGTCGGCCACGCCGTCGTCATCGGCATAGTCCGCGATCAGGGCCAACATCTCATCCTTTTCGGTCGTGGGCAGAGGCAGCCCCTCCAAGACGGCCAAGAATGGTTGCGGAGTCGAGGGCACCGGCGTGCTCGAAGCTTCACGCAAAAGCGGCAGAGGACTCTGGCCCTGCGGCCAGCGGTAGGACACGCCCAAGGGACAGTTCCATATCTGTAAGGGAGGCTCTACCGGCCAAGGCGTGATCCTGCTGATGAAGACGGATCGCGCTTCGTTGCATTCAGTGCTGCCGGGCCAGCCTCCCGCCAGACAAATCAGGATAGCACAGTCGATCTGATAGGCTTGCGCAGCCGGAGGAGCCGCCAAGGAGAGGCCCGCACAGGTCAAGGCAGTCGCGGCGGCGCGCCGCACCGCATGTTCATCCAAGATCAAGGCCTCTGCCTCCTTCGCATCTTTGATCGGCATGTCCCCGCCGGTGTCTCGCTCGCACGATGGTCACAGCGGGGTGATCATCCTATAGCGGAGCCTTGTCAGGAATAGCGCCAAAGAACCAAATTTGACGCCAAAATTCCAGAAAAAGCGCTACTTGTCAAATACGCTAAATACATTGTTAGCGCTTTTAATTACTATGGGCAATTTACAGTTATTTAGCGCTTTTTTGAAAAAAGGGCTTTAAAGTTGAAAAAAGTCGTGATTCAAGGATACGCAGCACCTGTCCAGAAATTCCCAACGACAGGTGTCAGCCAATGTGGAACCCACGCGTGATTACGACTGATGCAGTGCAAAACTTCCTTGAGAAGGGTGGCAAGCTCGACTACCGCCCGATTCACACCCCAAAAGGATGGAACTGGGAGCTCTGGGCTGTTCAGTCGAACGGCGCGGCCAGCCCGGTCATTTCCTCGAAAACCGGCGAAGCCCGCGTCTTCAAGTCTTCCGACGCGCTGGTCAGCTTCCACATGCGCATCTTCCCTGACGCCGAAGGCGTTTGGGTGCCTGCCCCGAAATCTGGACAAGACGAAGACACCGAGTGATCGCCTCGGCGCTCTGCGCTGGCTGATCCTCCGACCGCTTTGCGGCTCCCTCCTCTCCCTCTCGATCCTTTCAGCATTCACCGTCGGCTCACCGCGCCTCGCGCAGGCTGAGCCCATGAATGCCACCGCGTTCCGGGCCGTCGCCGAAAACTGCGCGCCCGGTGTCGCCCCCTCCATCATGGAAAAGCTCGTCGCCGCCGAGAGTGGCTTCAACCCGTTCGCCATCGGCGTGAACGGCCCGGATCGGGCATCCTATGCGCCTCGCTCTGCCGAGGAAGCCGCACAGATCGCCAGCCGCTTGATCGCCGAGGGCAAGTCCATCGACATGGGCCTTGGACAGATCAACAGTGCCAACCTGTCCTGGCTCGGGCTGACGCCTTCCACGGTGTTCGATGCCTGCCGCAACCTGACGGCTGCGGAAACCGTGCTGCGCGACGGCTATGACCGGGCGCGCGATGCCGGAGCGGACCAGACGCACGCCCTGCACCAGGCGCTTTCCTCCTACAACACCGGCTCTTTCACGCGTGGTTTCCACAACGGCTATGTGGCCCGCGTGCTAGGTGAGGGGTCCGTGACCGCCCCCTCGATAGAAAAGCGGTCACCCTCCCTGAGCGACGACAAGGACAGCGCGAAACGATGGGACGTGTTCGGCGCGGCCACCGGATCGAACGCCTTGGTTTTCCAATAGAAGGACGCAACCATGAAGACCTTTCTGACCCGCCACCGGAGCATCGGCGCCCCGATGCTCTTGGCCGCGGTCCTGACCGCAGCGGCGCAGCCCGCCGCTGCCGCAGGCTTCACCGACTTCCTGAACAACATCCTCGATGAGTTCGAAAGCGCTAAGCAGCCCATTGCTTTGATCGCCCTCATGTTCATCGGCGCAGGCTGGCTTTTCAACTTCGTCGATCTGCGCCGAGCCGCCTGGGCCGTTGGCGGCGTCGTCCTGATCTACGCCTCCTCCGAGGTGCTGAGCATGATCACCGGCTGACCGGCAGGGAGGGCACCACATGGAAAAGGTGAAGATGAACGAGGATGTGCTGTTCCTCGCCCTTACGCGCCCGGCGATGATCTTCGGCATCCCCGTCGAAGCCTTCGCCATGTGCTGCGGCATCGGCGGGCTGGCGATGATTGCCGCGGACTCGATCTTCTACCTGCCCATTGCGCTCCCCCTGCTTGGCGTCTCTCGCCTGATCGTCGAGCGCGATCAGAACGCTTTCCAAATCCTGTTTCGCTGGCTGGACACAAATGCCCGGTGCCGGAACCGGAGTCTCTGGGGGGGATCATCGACATCCCCCCTGCGTCTCCGCCGCCTCTACAAGATCGAGGAGATCGACTGATGGGCCTGCTCGGCAAGATCAAGACGGAGAACAGGGCAGACCGCTACCTTCCCTTCATCCGCCATTCGGACGCGCACACGATCATCACGCGCAACCGGGGTGCCTTCCAGATGCTGAAGCTTGAGGGCGTCTCCTTCCGCACGGCGGATACCCAGCTCATCAACACGCTGCACAACCAGCTCAGCCACGCGCTGCGCAACATCGCCGACGACACCGTGATGGCCTATGTCCATGTGGTCCGGGCCACCGATGACGACTATCCGTCCGGCACCTTTGTCACCGACCTCGCCCGCTGGATCGACGAAAGCTATCGCAGCCGCATCGAGGCCAAGCGCCTGTTCCGGAACGATCTGTATCTGACCGTCTACATGCAGCCCCGCAGTCTGCCCGGTGGTCGGCTGGCAAAGGGCGTCCGTCGTGCCCGCACCAGCCAGATCGAGGTGGATCAGGATCTTCTGGACGATCTCGATGACAAGACCACGCAACTGACCCGCAGCCTCAGCCGCTTTCGACCTCGGAAGCTTTCGATCATCCGGGACCACCGCGACCTGCTGATCTCCGAGCCTGCCAGCGTCCTGAAGCAATTGATCTCTGGCCGGTATGAGCCGGTCCCGCTGGTCCACGGGACCATCGGCAACGCGATCTACACAGACCGGGTGATCTTTGGCCGGGAGGCGCTGGAAATCCGCCATGCCGCCGCCAGCACCTATGGCGCGATGTTCGGCATCAAGGAATACCACGCCCACACGCGCCCGAACATGTTCGACAACCTGCTAACGGCCCCCTTCCGCTTCGTCCTGACGCAGTCCTTCCGCTGCACCGCAAAGAACGAGGCCATGCGCCAGATGGCCCTCAAGGAAGGGCGGCTGCGCAACGCCAATGACCCCGCCGTGTCCCAGGCGGACGGGCTGCGAGACGCCCGCGACGATCTGATGTCGGGCGAGTTCGTGATGGGCGAGCATAACCTGTCGCTGACTGTCCTGACCGATGACGCCAAGGAGCTGAAAGCCCGCGCTGCCGATGCGCATAACCTGCTGTCGGAATCCGGGGCTGTTGTCGCCCGCGAAGACATGGGGCTTGAGCCGCAATTCTGGGCGCAGCTTCCCGGCAACCACGCGCACCGGGCGCGGGTCGCGATGGTGACCAGCCGTAACTACACGGCCATGTCGCCGCTGCACAATTACCCGACCGGCCACCGGCACGGCAACGAATGGGGCGATGCGGTCAGCAAGCTTCAGACCAGCGCCGGAAGCCCCTTCTACTTCAACTTCCATGTCGGCGATCTCGGCCACACCTTCATCTGCGGTCCCTCCGGCTCCGGCAAGACGGTGGTGCAGACCTTCCTGCTGTCGCAGCTGGAAAAGTTCGGGGCCAAGCGCGTCCTCTTCGACAAGGATTACGGTGCCGAAATTTTCGTCCGCGCCTCGGGCGGCTCCTATCTCGATTTCCAGTCCGGTCGTCCGACCGGCTGCGCGCCGTTCATGGCAATCGAGCTCGATGCCGACGGCCAAGCCTTCATGGTCGACCTGGTCAAATCCATGCTGGGCGGCGAACGCGCAACCTTCTCGACCGAAGACATCCGGCGGATCGAGATGGCCGTCGCGGGCCTGTCCAACCTGCCGCGCACTGGCCGCACCGTCTCCGCCCTGCGCGAGTTGCTGGGGTTCGGCGGCGGCGCTGAAGATATCGGACACCGGCTGGATCGCTGGCTGAGCAACGAACGGCTCGGCTGGGTCTTCGACAATCCCGAAGACACCATCGCCTTCGATGCCGACTTGGTAGGCTTCGACATCACGGCCTTCCTCGACGATCCTGAAATCCGCAACCCGATCATGATGTACCTCATGCGCCGGGTCGAAAACCTGATCACCGGCCAACGCATCGCGATCTTCATCGACGAGTTCTGGAAGGCCCTGTCGGACCCCTATTTCTCGGACTTCGTGAAGAACAAGCTCAAGGTCATCCGTAAGCAGAATGGCATCATCGTGGCCGGGACGCAGTCGGCCTCCGACGTGGTGAACAGCCCGATTGCCCGCACGATCATCGAGCAATGCGTCAGCCAGATCTTCTTCGGCTCCGACCGCGCCAGCCGCAAGGACCTGGTCGACGAGTTCGGCCTGTCCGAGCGCGAGTTCCAGATCGTGCGTGACGAGCTGCCCCTCGGCCATTTCCTCATCAAGCAGGCGCAGAACTCGGTGGTCTGCGACCTCGACCTGTCCGGCCTCGATGAAGTGCTGACCGTCCTGTCGGGCCGCACCGCCACCAACGCCATCATGCACGCGCTGATGCAGGACCACCCGGCCCCGAAAGACTGGCTCCCCCGCCTGTTCCAGAAAAGGAAGGACCTCCGATGACAAGGCTTCTCATGTCAGCCGCTGCGCTGGCGCTGTCCCTCTCGACCGCTGCTCATGCCCAAGGCGTGCCCGTGGTCGATACGGCGGCCATCGCCAACGCCAAGGCCGAGTTCGTCAAGGAAATCGCCCAGATGGTCGAAGAACTGGAACAGGCCAAGGCGCTCTATGCCTCGATCAACGGCCTGACGGACATGGACTCCATCGTCAGCGCCCTGAACTCGCCCGATGTCCGCGAACTTCTTGGGGCGGATGCCATGCAGATCGCCAGTGACTTCGACATTGATCTCGATGACCTGGGCGATCTGGCGGGCAAGGCGCAGGACGCAGCCGACTTCTCCGCGCTGGATGGGACCAATATCGACGCCGACGATTTCTACCAGAGCGAACTGGACCGCATCCGCAACCAGTCGGCCCGCAACACCGCTGTCGGGGGTCGGATCGTGTCGCTGTCCGATGACCGGCTGGCGGGGCTTGAGCAACTGCGCAGCAAGATCGGCACCGTCTCCACCCAGAAGGAGGTGGACGCGCTGAACGCCCGGATCGCGGTGGAACAGGCCATGCTCCAGAACGACACCAACCGCATTCAGGGCCTCGCCATGCTCCAGCAGGCTCAGGCCAAGGTGGAAGAGCAGCGCCAGACCGAAGTCGCCGCACAGCGCCGCGCCAAGGAAAGCGCGGCCTTCACCAGCATCTACGGCGACGATAGCTTCTGAGGAGACACTATGCACCTGCCCCTTCCCCTGATCATCAGCCTTGCGGCGTCCGCGTTTCTCGCGGGCTGCAAGGAAGAGGCCGAGAACCACACGGTCGACTATTTCACCGCCAATCCCGCCGAGCGGGCCGCGATGCTGGAAACCTGCGAACTGTCCGACCGCGCGATGGATGACGCCAACTGCGTGAATGCCCGCAAGGCCGCCCAGAAGACCCAGACGCAGAAGGACCGTGAAGGTTCGGACCGTCTCTTCGGAGACCCGTCCTTCAACTGATCATCGCCGCCTCCCGGAAAGGGCCGTCCCATGCTGCAAGCGCTCTACGACAATTTTGCTGACAGTCTCACCGACAAGATGAACGACATCAGCAGCACCATCTCTTCAGAGCTGACTGCACCGCTGACGGCGGCCCTGACGATCTACCTGTTTCTCTATGGCTGGGCGATCATCCGTGGCTCTATCCATGAACCGCTGATGGATTTTACCCTGCGCGGCGTGAAGCTGGCGATCATCTGGACCCTCGTGTCCAGCGCCGGCGATTACTCGTCCTGGGTAGGGGAGACGATCCTCAACGGCATCCCTGATTTCGTGGAAACGCTGACCGGCGGCTCGACCGACCTACCCTCCGATCCCGTCATGGCGATGGCGGGCCGGATCAGCGCCGAGGTGCAGGATCAGTACGGCTCGGGCATCGCGGGCTCGATCTATGGCTATGTCCTGTCGATCGTCGTAATCATCGCCGCCGTGCCCTTCGCCGCGATTGCCTTCGTGATCAGCCTTCTTGTCCATTTCGGGCTGGCGCTCATGGCGGCAATCGGCCCGCTCTTCGTCGCCTTCGCCCTCTTCGACGTCACGCGCGGCTGGTTCTTCGCTTGGCTGGGTCAGGCCCTGAATTTCGCCCTGCTGAAGCTTCTGGTCATCGTCCTCATGCTGGTGGTGACCTCCTTCATCGGCGACGTCTATTCGAGCTTCAGCATCGAGGACGGCGCGGCGGCAGTCTCTGCATTCCTCGTCGCAATGGCCTGCGGCACGATCTTCTTCTTCCTGCTTCCCTCTATCGCGGCGGCGCTGAGCGCCGGGGCCGGTGCTTCGACCGGCGCCGCGCAGCGCTTTGTGGAGCGGAAGCTTCTGGGAAATGCGGCACCCCGGCAGGGAGGCAGCGCGCCCCCTTCCGGCGGCTCCGCGACACGACAGAGCTGAGGCGGACAAATCCACCTCTTCCACGATTAGACTCCAAGGTTACGCGATGAAGAAATTTGTCCTCCTGATGGCCGTCCTCAGCATTTCGGCCTGCGCCACGACGACGCCACTGCCGGATGTGAAAGGCTCGGTCGTCCGGCCCCTGAACCCGACCAAATGGGATTATCAGGCCGCTGTCCTCGAAAAGCAGAAGGAAATCGGCGTCACGCCCCAGATCGCCGACACGCGGGCGGGAGGCGACGCATGACGGTATCGCAGGACAAGGACCTTGCCGCCTATCTGAAGGAGGCCCGCAGTTTCGACTATGACAGCCGCCTCGCCGCCGAACGCTCCAAGCGGACGGCCTGGATCATTGCCGGGGCCGCCAGCGTCATGGCGCTGACCAGCGTGGCCGCTGTCGGCTTCATGGCCCCGCTCAAGGAAGTGGTGCCCTTCGTCATCCGGGTCGATCAGGCCAGCGGCGTGCCCGAGGTCATGACCCGGCTCAGCGACGGCGAAACCACCTATGACGAGGCCGTTACCCGTTACTTCCTCGCCCGCTATGTCCGTGAACGCGAGGGCTACACCTATGCCGAACGGGAAGCGATCTTCCACGAGGTGACGCTGATGTCCTCGCCCGAGGAACAGGCGCGCTTCTCGACCTACTACAACGGCTCCAACCCCAAGAGCCCGCAATATGCCTATGGCACCGACACCAAGGCCGAGATCAAGATCCGCTCGATCTCCTTCCTGAATGACGGCCTGGCACAAGTCCGGTTCTACAAGACCGAGATCAACGAACGGGAAAACCTGACGACGCAAAGCCTCTGGGTCTCGACCATCGGCTTCGACTTCGACGCAGATGCAGAGATCAGCACCGAGGATCGTACGATCAACCCTCTGGGCTTCATCGTCAGCACCTATCGGGCCGACCCGGAGGTGACGGAATGATCCTGCGTACAGCCCTCATCACCTGTCTGGCGCTCAGCGCCGCCGCGCCAGCGCTCGCGCTCGACATCCCGAACCCGTCGCGCTCCGACAGCCGCGTCCGCTCCGTCAGCTACAACGAATGGGACGTGGTCCGTGTCGTCGGCACCCTGCGAACCTCCGTGCAGGTCGTCTTCGCCCAGACCGAGGAAATCATCGACGTGGGCAGCGGTGACACCGTCGCCTGGGAGATCGTGCCGCGCGGCAACATCCTCTATCTCAAGCCGCGCGAGGCCAACCCTCCGACCAATCTCCAGATCGCGACCATGCGCGAGGATGGCACCACCCGGACCTATTCCTTCGAGCTGATCGTCCGGGACGGCGCGATCACCAACAACTCCAAGGATGTCTACTTCCAGATCAGGTTCGCCTACCCGACCGACGAGGCCAACCGCCGCCGTGCAGAAGCCGCAGACCAAAAGGCGCGGGCGCAGGAAGAGGCCGCCAAGGCAAGGCTGGCCGAATCCGTGGCAACCTCCGGCTCGAAGAACTGGCGCTATCTGGTCGCCGGGTCGCATGACCTTCAACCGTCGCAAGCCTACGACAACCGGGAAATGACGGTTCTGACCTTCTCGCGGATGAACCGGATGCCCTCGGTCTTTGTCGTGGACAGCACCGGCACCGAGCGCATGGCGAACACCACGGTCCGCAAGAACCAGATCATCGTGCATGACGTGGCCCCCGAGATGCGCCTGCGCCTCGGGAGCCAGGTCACCGCACTCTACAACATGGGGCTGGGATCTTCGTCTGGTGGCTACACCGGCACCGGCACCACCAGCCGCTCCGTGCAGCGCGAAATCATCGGACAGTGACCATGACGACTGAAGAGCAAGCGCCGCAGGACGGTGCACCCGAACCAATGGAAAACGGCATCGAGGGCGAGCGCGGCATCTCCTCGATCACCAGCGCGAAATCCGCCGGGCTGAACGAGAAGAACAAGAAATTCCTCGTGGCCGCTGGCCTGGTCTTTCTTGGCACGATGGCCTTCCTCCAATGGCCGTCCGACGAAGAGCCTGCGCCGCCCGAAGAGACCGAACGCCAGCAGACCACGATCCGGCCCGGGCAGAACTTCGAACCTGCGGAACTCCCCCAAGAACAGGAGCAGCAGGCCCAGCCAGATGTGGCAGACCCCGAACCCGAAGCGCCGGTTGGCCCTATCGAGCGGGTCCGCCGGGAAGAACAACTGGCCCCGTCCGAGCCGAGCGAGGCCGAACAGCTTTACGAGTCCTCGAAACGCGCGCCCGTCATGGCCTATCAGGGCAACCTGACGGGGCTTGCCGGATCGGCGGCCCAGGCAGGCACTGATGCCGGGGCCAATCTCTTTGGCGGCTCGGCCGAGGGCGCGGGAGGCAAGCTGACGGGACTGGCGGCCGAGCTTGTCACTAGCGACCGGCAATCGGAAAAAGCCACCGTCCTCGCCCATCCGAACCTGACCGTGACACAGGGCACGACGATCCCCTGTTCTCTCGACACGGCGATGGACTCCACGGCCCCCGGCATGGTCCGCTGCACCGTGACCGACGATGTCTATTCGACCACGGGCGCGGTGATCCTTCTGGATCGCGGTACGCGTATCGTCGGCGAGTACAAGGGCGGGATGCAGCGGGGGCGCAAGCGCCTCTTCGTGATCTGGACCCGTGCCGAAACACCGAACGGCGTGATCGTGAACCTGAGCTCGCCGGGTGCCGATGCCCTTGGGCGTACCGGCTTCGATGGAGACATCGACACCCAGTTCTGGACCCGCTTCGGCGGCACGATGATGCTGTCGATCATCGACGATGCCCTGATCGTCGCCACCACCTCCGGCGACAGCGACGATGACTCCTATGAGAACTCCCGCGCGGCGGCGCGCAGCCTCGCTCAGACGGAGCTGGAAAACACCATCGACGTGCCCGTGATCCTGCAGAAGAACCAGGGCGAAGAGGTATCGGTCACGGTGGCCCGCGATCTCGACTTCTCCGGCGTCTACCGGCTGAAATGATGGAGAGACCCATCACGCCGCAAGAAAGGCCCGTGCCCCCGGCGCTGGCCTCTCACATAGCCCCGCTGTCTCCCTTCTTAGAGCGCCATGACGTTCTGGAAATCTGCATCAACCGCCCCGGCGAGGTCTTCGTCGAATATGCCAACGGGACCTGGGAAAGGGTCGAACTGCCCGACCTGACCTATGCCTTCCTGACCGGCCTCGTTGCGACCGTAGGGACCTTCTCCCGACAGAAGGTCAACGAGACAACACCGCTCCTCTCCGGCTCCCTGCCGCAGGGCGAGCGCATCCAGATCGTGCTGCCGCCTGCCGTCCCGGCGGACACGGTCAGCATCACCATCCGCAAACCGGCGCAGCGGACTTTCACGCTCGACGAGCTTTTGGGTCAGGGCATGTTCGACGGCGTCACCAACGCCCCTTCTGCCTTGTCAGGCGAGGATGAAGCCCTCCTCGGCCATCACCGCAACGGCGACTGGAAAGCCTTCCTGAGGGCCGCCGTGCTAGCAAAGAAGAACATCCTGGTTTCGGGCTCCACCGGCTCGGGCAAGACGACCTTCTCGAAGGCGCTGATCCCGCTGATCCCGACCGATGAACGGCTGATCACCATCGAGGACACCGTCGAACTGGAACTTCCGCAGCCCAATGTGGTGCGGATGATCTATTCCAAAGGCAGTCAGGGCGAGGCCAAGGTCAGGGCCCGTGACCTGCTGGAAAGCGCGCTGCGGATGCGGCCCGACCGCATCTTTTTGCAGGAGCTGCGCGACGCCTCGGCCTTCTACTACCTGCGCAACGTCAACACCGGGCATGCCGGGTCGATCACCACCATACACGCCGACTCCGCCACGCTCGCCTTCGAGCAACTGGCCCTTCTGGTGAAGGAGAGTGAGGCGGGACGCGACCTCAAGCGCGATGAGATCAAGGACATGCTTTACCAGATGGTCGACGTGGTCGTTCAGATCAAAAAGACCGCCGCCGGGCGCAGGGTCACCGAGGTCTATTTCGATCCCTGCAGAAAGCTCGGGGGTGCCGCATGATCGTTCAGAACTGGCATCGCCTTGGCACCCCCGCACGGGCTGCCGCGATCTCGGCCGCGGTCGTCTTCGCCGTGGCCGGGGGGCTCGTCACCGCCGCCTATGTCATGCAGTGGGGGCTGAAGGTCCCGCTCCATCTGCCACGCGACCTGTTGCTTTGGCCGCAGGCGGCGCTGGCCGGATACACCGATCCCGAGACGGTCAAATGGATCAAGCTCTCGGGCTATGCCGGGCTGCTGCCGACCATCGTCATCGCCGCCGCCATCCTGAAGGCACAGCCGAAACCGGACGTGCATGGCCGCGCCGAGTTCGCGCGGGCGCGCGACATCCGACAGGCAGGCATGAGGTCGAAATCCGGCCTGATCGCGGGCTTCACTGGCTCCTTGCCCTCCCGCCACTATGGCAAGCGGGTCGAAAAATGGGGCCGCGCAACCGAACAAGGCGGCGCGGTCAAGATCCAGAAGGCGGGGCATCTGACCCCCAAGAATCTGCTGATGTATGGCGGCGACGAACACGTCCTGCTCTATGCCCCGACCCGCTCCGGCAAGGGCGTCGGCGTGGTGATCCCGAACCTCCTCAATTGGCCGGACTCCGCCGTGGTCCTGGACATCAAGAAGGAGAACTGGACGCTGACCGCAGGATTCCGCAAGGCAGGCGGACAGGAGGTGTTTCTGTTCGATCCCCTCGATCCAGACGGTCGAACGCATCGCTGGAACCCACTTTCGACGGTTCGGCGCGGCACGGACTACCAGATCGAGGATCTTCAGCGGCTGGCCGATCTGTTCATTCCGGTGGCCTCGAAAGACCCGTTCTTCGACCGGGCGGCACAGACCGCCTTTGTCGGCGTTGGCGGCTATCTGGCCGAGACGCCGGAACGGCCCTTCACCTTGGGCGAAATCTACCGTCAGCTCACCCTGACCCCAGACTTCGTCCATACCTTCCAAAAACGGATCGAGGACAGGAAGGCCTCAGGCCGTCCGCTGTCGCTTCAGACCGTTTCGACCCTCAACGACTTCCTCTCGAAGAGCGAGAACACCTTCGAGAGCGTGAAATCCACGATCACCGCCAATCTCGGCCTCTTCGCCAATCCGATGCTCGACCGGGCGACCGCCGCGTCGGACTTCGCCTTTGCCGACCTACGCCGCAAGCGGATGACGATCTATGTCGGCATCACCCCCAACAATCTCGGTCGCCTCGGGCCGCTGATGAACCTCTTCTTCCAGTCCTGCGTCGATGCGAACATGCAGGAGCTGCCCGAGCATAATCCGGCCCTGAAATACAAGATCCTCCTTTGCATGGACGAGTTCGCCTCGGTCGGGGAGCTTCCGGCCTTCAAGCGCGGCATCGGCTATTTCGCGGGCTACGGGATGAAGGTGCTGACCATCGTCCAGACCCCGGCCCAGCTGGCTGACATCTACGGTCAGGACGGCGCCGATGCCTATATGGACAACTCCGGCGTCAGCATCGTCTTCACCCCGAAGGGGGTGAAAGAGGCGCGCAACCTGTCGGAGCGGCTCGGCACGCATGGCGTGGAGGCCCGCAGCGAGTCCAAGTCCAAATACCTTGCCAACCGCAAGGGCACGACCGTCAGCCACAGCGAGCAGAAGCGCTCCCTCATGCTGCCGCAGGAGCTGCTGCAAATGGACCAGAGCGAGGCGCTGGTCTTCGTCGCCGGACACCCACCGATCCGGGCGAAGAAGATCAGGTTCTATGCTGAAGCGCCGCTTCTCGAACGCTCCAAGGTGCCGCCGCCCGTGGTCCCCAAGATCGACCGCCATGCCTTGGCGGAGGCCGTGGCCTCCCTGAGAGACGAGAACGCGATGCTGCGCGAGAGCGTCACCGCCCTTCAGACCAACTTCGACAAGCTGGCCGGTCTGAAAGCCTTCCAAGCCGCGAACGTCGCCAATGGCGAACCTGCCGAGGTGCCGATGACCGACGAGGAGATCGCCAACCCCGAAAGCATCTCCTTCGACCGGCTGGCCCTGAGCGGGCAGAAGGCACAGGCGAAAATCAAGGAGCTGAACAAGACCGGACAGGTCGGAACACGCAAGGGCGCGGCAGACATCCTCGCCGCCCTCGGCTGTGACGTCGCCCCCGCCAAAGCCGAAAGGAAACGGAATGCCTGATACAGACACGAGCACGAGTTTCACGCTCTCCTACGCGCACAATGACAAGGAAGAGCGCTTCACATCGGCTGCCGCCGCAGGGCGTGCCTTCGCGGATGCCGACGCCAGCCAGCACCCGCGCGTGATCGAGGCCACGGACAAAAGCGCGCGCACCGTCGCGCGCACGGTCACCATCGGGACGGACATCCAGAAATCCGTTCCTACGCTCGACAGCGTGCGCAAAGACCTCACCGACCTCAACCGCGATGGCGCGGCCCCTTCCCGCATGACGCAGACTAACATGGACTTCTGGACCGGCTATCATGATCGGATCGCGGAAAAGGCCAGCCCGGAGAAGCAGCCCAAAGACCAGGGCTCGATCTCGCCAAGCGAGAGACAGAAGGCCAGCCAGGATCAGGATCGCTTTGACCTGCCCGCCAGCTACCACGACAGGTTTCTGGTCACGAAGGCGAAGGGCCAACAGGACCTCTACCGCTCCCATGATGACGCCCGGCCTGCGATCGTCGACAAGGGCGACCAGCTCAGCACACGAAACGCGGATCGCGGGACCGCAATGGATATGATCGAGCTGGCCTCGCATCGCAGCTGGCAGAGCCTGAAAGCGAAAGGACCGGAGGAGTTCCGGCGCGAGATGTGGATCGAAGGCACCGCCCAAGGCCTGAAGGTGCAGGGCTATCGTCCCACCGAAAAGGACCAGGAGGAATCCAACCGCCGGTCCCAGATGATCGGGGAACGTGCCATCGAGCGGACGGACCGTGCTCCCATTTCCGCCAATGCCAAGACGATCGACCGCGAAGACCAGCAGGCCGCGCCGCGCCAAAGCTACTCTGACGGCATCTCCGGCAAAATCACCGACATCGGCACCGCCCCCTATCGCAACCGCGAAGGGGCTGATCCGGTGCCCTTCGTCGCCCTGACCACCACGGCAGGCAAGGAAGAGCATATCTGGAGCGTCACCCTGCCTGCCGCGCTCGAAAAGCATGACCTGAAGGTCGGCGACCGCGCGACCTTCTTCTCTCCCGGCGTCGAACCCATGACCTACAAGACCAAAGACCAGAATACCGGCGAGGAAGTCGAACGTCAGGGACACCGCCGCCTCTGGGACGCCAAGGACATCGAGCGTGAAACACAGCCGCAACGCGCGGCACAGGGCAAATCTGCGGCGAAGGCAACCACCGAGGAGACACCGATGGCCGACAAGCAGCGCGAGCAGGACATTAAATCCGATCGGCTCGAAGACCGGATCAAGCGGTACGAACCGGCCGACCACGCCGCCAAAGGTCCCGCCAGCGTTCTAGCCCACATGGATGCGCGGCTTCGGGCTGAAGGTGTCTCGGAGAAGGACCGAGAGACCGCCCGCGACCATGCGGCCAAGCTGCTATCCCAAGGGATGAAAGCCGGAAGACAGATCCCGGTCCAGAAACTCGCCAACGTGACCAAGGAGCAAGAAGCCCAGGCGCGTGGAGCTACCGCCAGGGAGGCGCAACCTGTTCCTGAGCGTCAGATGTTGGACCAGACCAAGGGCAGCCGCTCCAGATAGAGCGTCATGTTAACCTCACATTGTCGTTAGCCTCCAGCAACGGGAGGGCCTCTTCCGACTTGACGACTGACCACCGGGAAGTGTTTATCGTCGATAGACGAAAGGAAACTGTGTGCTCGGTAGGGTCTTCATCATTCTTGTTGCATTGCAGCTCGTTGTTACGAGTGCATTTGCGCATGTGATGCCGATGGCCGAACATTGTGCAGAGCCTGTAGCTCAGCATGCGCATTGTGAAGAGATACTCATCTTCCAAGATCAAGTAGTCGACGTCGACTTTGAGACCGAGCAACAACCCAAGCCAATGGGGCTGCTTCATTGCGGCAGCGTTGCTTGCACAGATCAGTCTGGAATTGCGTCAGCTGTCGCCCTGCACAAAGATTTCCGGATCGCGGACCTGAATCCAGCCGAACCGAGCATGGCTCTGCAGTCCGTTCTTCTCTCCTTCCTTCGGCCTCCTCTGGCCTGAGCGCGCCTGTCCGGCGTTGATTGCGGCGTGCCCGAGCGGCTACGTCCGGCAATCCGATCATTTGCGGCCTTCTTCATGTTCGAACCTCTGGCCCAGCTGATCCTTCTCCCTCCCTTCACTGCTCGGCAGTGATCTCCTCTTTGCGCCGCCATCTTTTTGGTCCGCGCTCACGGAAAACACATGAAACACACGAATTTTCTGCGGCCTCTTGCCGTAGTGCTGGGGCTTGCCCTCGGCCTGCCCGCGCAAGCTGGCACCTATGACATCACCGTCGACAAGGTCCGGATCGATACCGGAACTTTCAAGAAGAACGGGATCGGCTACAACGGCAGCCAGACCCCCACTATTCTGCACTTTCAGGAAGGCGAAGACGTCGTCATCCGCGTGAAAAACAATCTTCGCGAAAGCACGTCCATTCATTGGCATGGCCTGATCCTGCCGTTCCAGCAGGACGGCGTGCCGGGCATCAGCTTCAACGGCATCAAGTCGGGCGAGACCTTCACCTACCGCTTTCCGATCGAACAAGCAGGGACTTACTGGTTCCATAGCCATTCCGGCTTTCAGGAGCCCGATGGTGCCTACGGAGCCATCGTGATTTCCCCGAAGGGCGGCGAGGCCGTGCCCACGGATCGCGACTACGTGGTCCAGCTGACCGACAAGCATCCGCACAGCGGATCGCGGATCTTCCGCAACCTGAAAGCCTCGGCAGACTACTACAACCGCGCGCAACGCACGGCGCAGGACCTGATCGAGGACGCAGGTGCCGAGGGTTTAAAAGCCGCCCTTCAGGATCGGAAAATGTGGGGTGCAATGCGTATGATGCCCACGGATATCGAGGATGTTCAGGGCTTCACGCCGCTGATCAACGGAGCCAGCACCCAGCAGAACTGGACCGGCATCTTCAAGCCCGGCGAAAAGGTGCGCCTGCGCTTGATCAACTCCTCGGCGACGACCTATTTCGACGTGCGCGTGCCTGGTCTGAAAATGACGGTGGTGCAGGCCGACGGCAATGACGTGAAGCCGGTCGTGGTGGACGAGCTGCGCATCGCCGTGGCGGAAACCTATGACGTGATCGTCCAGCCGCGCGAGGCCAAGGCCTATTCGATCATTGGCGAAAGCGTTGGCCGCACCGCCATGGTGCGGGGCACGCTGGCCCCGTCCGAAGGCATGGTCGGCCCCTACTACCAGATGCGGCCACAGCCTCTGCTGACCATGGCAGACATGGGGGGCATGATGTCCGGGATGGATCATTCGGGAATGGACATGTCGGGCATGGATCACTCCGGCATGGACATGAGCGGCTTCGACATGTCGGGCATGGACCATTCCGGGATGGATATGGGCGGCATGGACATGTCCGCCGGTGTGCCTGTCGTCCCGGGCGAGGGCGCGCCGGGCGCTGCCTTCTACGCGCCGGGCAGCGGGCTGATCCCGACGGCGGCCAATGGCGGCAAGTTCCTTGGCTACGAAGACCTCACCGCGCGCAAGCCGCTCTACCGTGATCGCCCCGCCACCCGCGAGATCGAGATCCGGCTCACCGGCAACATGGAACGCTACATCTGGTCCATCGACGGCGTGAAATACGAGGATGCCGACCCGATCCGTCTGAAATACGGGGAGCGTGTGCGTTTCAAATTCGTCAACGAGACCATGATGGCACATCCGATGCACCTGCACGGGATGTGGTCAATCCTCGATACCGGCAAAGGGGCCTATGACCCTGTGAAGCACACCGTCAGCGTGGCGCCGGGGACGACGCTCTATACCGAGACCGAAGTCGATGCCCCCGGTCAGTGGGCGTTCCATTGCCACCTCTCTTACCACATGGCCGGCGGCATGTTCCGCAAGGTCATCGTCGAAGGCGGACCGTCCTGATGGGCGCGTATTCTAGGGACACTAATCACATGAAAAAACCACTACTTGGTACGGCCCTCGGCCTTTCGATTGGCCTCGCTTTTGCACCTGCGGCAATCGCCGAAGTCGGTGTTTCTCCGACGGTCTGGGGGGTGCGGACCGACAAGCTCGAATATCGGATAGGCGATGAGGATAACTCCTTTGCCTGGGAATTCGACGCATGGGTTGGCAATGACGAACTGCGGCTTGTCTGGAAGAGCGAAGGCGCGAAGATCGAAGATGGCGATTTCGAAGAGATGGACAACCAGATCCGCCTCCAGAAGCCGATCACCGATTTCTTCGATGGCTTCGTCGGGATCGCCGCCTCCACGCCGGACGGCGCGCCCGAGCGCTACTATGGCGCTTTCGGCGTCACCGGCCTCGCGCCGCAATGGTTCGAAGTCGAAGCGGCGCTCTACGTTTCCAAATACCCCTACCTCGGGGCGGAGGTGGAGTATGAAGCTCTGCTGACCAACCAGCTGATCCTGACGCCGTCTCTCGAAGTCAGCCTGCCGCTGGCGGATGATCCCGCGCGCGAAATCGCGGCGGGCGGCGGCTCTGTCGAGCTGGGACTGCGACTGAGCTACGACCTGATCGGCCGCAGCGTGTCGCCCTATGTCGGCGTGAACTACGAACGCGCCTTCGGCGGCACAGCCGACATTCTGCGCGATCATGGCCATGAGGTCGACGAGCTGACCGGCGTGGTCGGCGTCAACTTCATGTTCTGATTTTTCTCAACTTGAACCAACCAAGGGAGTATCCCAATGAAACTTCGTACCATTCTGACGTCCGCCGCACTGTCGGTCGGTCTGGCTCTGAGCGCAGGCGCTGCATCGGCACACGGTACGGGCATGATGACCATGCCGAACAACGGCCAGACGGTCGGCGCGGACACCAAGGTCATGCACCTGATGTTCACCGATCCCATGCAGATCACCACCGTCACGATGGCCGCGCCTGATGGCAAGACCTACAAGATCAACGGTCCTGCCGCGAACCAAGCCGTGAAGACCTGGGAAGGCAAGCTGCCGAAGCTCGCACCGGGCAACTACAATATCGACTGGCGCGGTATGTCGCCGGACGGCCACCCAATGAATGGCAGCTTCGCGTTCAAGGTCGCGAACTGATCATGGGCGGAGTTCTTGCCGCACTGGAACCGGTGCAGATCGCCTCGATCCTCGTCAAGGCGGGGATGTATGTCAGTGTCCTGCTTGCGGCGGGCTCCGTCATCAACCTCTGGCTCCTGACGGAGCTGGATGCCGCTGCAAGCCGTCGCCTCAGGCGGCTTGCAGCATGGTCTGCCGGGGTGGGCATTGTTTTCGGCGCACTCAACATTCCGCTGCGGGCGGCCTTCTTCTACGGGGGCTTCGGTGGCGCTTTCGATCCGACGATGCTCCAGATTGCCCTTTCCAGCCCACTTGGGTTGTCGGTAGAGGCGGGCATTCTTGGTCTTCTGGCCATCGCGACCATCGCGCTCAATCGCAGTTTGACACGCCCTGTGGCGGTCCTTGGTGTTGTTCTGATAGCCGTCAGTTTCGCGCTGCGCGGTCACGCGACCGGCGACCCGAGGCTGGCGCTTTCGACGCTTTTCGTTATCCACATCCTTGCCGCGAGCTTCTGGATCGGGGGCTTCTATCCGCTTTATGATATGGCAGGGCGCGGCAACGGGGCAGCGGTCCGAACTGTCGAACGGTTCGGGCAGGCGGCTCTGGTCATGGTCGGACTGCTTGTCGTAGCCGGCGCAGTGATCCTGCTAATTCTGGCGGGCGATCCGATCGCGGTCCTGACCCAACCCTGGGGCCAGTTCCTGATGCTGAAACTGGCGGTAGTGGCCCTGCTTCTCGGCCTCGCCGGGCTGAACAAGCTTCGGCTAACACCGGCCCTGGCAGAAACCGGGAACGCCGGCCCGCTGAGGGCGTCGATCCGATGGGAGGTCGCGGCCTTCCTCGTGATCCTGCTGGTCACCGCTACCTTCACATCCACGGTCGCACCGGAGCACGTTGGCTAAACCAGAAAGACACCGGGGGCGTTACGACGACGCCCCCGTTTCCCATCTCAGCCCCCGAGCGCGCGCAGGCCCATCCAGAGCCCCATTGCGATCATCATCAGGTTCTCGGTCAGGGAAATGAAGCCAAGCGGCACGTTGGAGTTCCCGCCGACGCAGGCACATTTCAATTCACGCTTGTCGATGTAGACGGCCTTGAACACGCTGACCGCTCCGATGGTCCCGATGACCAGTGCAACGGGCGCGGAAATCCATGTCAGGACGCCTGCAGTCATCAGGATGCCAGCCAGTGCCTCGCCGTAGGGATAGACCTTGCCGTAGGGCACCCAACGTTTCGCCAGCAGGTCGTAATTCAGAAACATGGTCGAGAACTGCTCGACGTCCTGAAGCTTCTGGATCGCAAGCACGGTCATGGACAGCGAGATGAACCACTGGAAGCTCTGCCAAGTCAGGATCGTCCCGTACTGGTGCCACGCCAGCCCAAGCGCCAGCAGGGCACAGACCGAAAAGATCGCGATGACAGGTCGATATGTCGTGTCGCTCTGTTCTTCCTTGGGTGGGTCGATCCCGAAGAAAATGCGCAGATCGTCATGACCCCCGATCCGTTTCCCGTCAATGAAGGTCTGCGGCGTCGTCTTGACGTCATGATCGCGCTTGAAGGCCTCAGTCTCGTCCTTGGTCTTCAGGTGATGATCTTCGACGGCGTAGCCTTTGCGCTCAAGCAAGTCCTTGGATTTCAGACCGAAGGGGCATGTGTGCTCAGGCATGACCATGCGGTAGAGAACGGCGGTTTTCGTGGTATCTTTTGGCATGATCATCTTCCTCAATTCGTGCAGGCGTACTGACCGCGGAAACCGGCTTCGTAGTCGGGACCCGCGCTAATGATGAAGTCCTGAAGGCTTTCATCTTCCGTGTCGCGCACCTCGATCGTGATCGGGTCAGCCTTGAAGCTTCCTCCCGCGCCATCGAGGCGGACAAGATCCCCGCTGATCTTGACTAGGGCAGTGCCGTTTCCAGACACGAACACGGGCGGGCTCGTTTCAGTGTAGGTGAAGCTGCACGCGGCCCCATCCGGGAAGACCTGGGCGATATCTGCCTGCGTCAGGAACTCCGGATCGACCTTGGAAACGACCTCGCTGGACAGGGCGTCCTGAGCGGGTTTCAGTTCGGCTACTGGTGCATCCCCGGCGGGGGTCGCCTCTCCATTCGCCGAAATGTCCGCGATCAGATAGCGCATCTCCGCGATTTCCTTATCCTGGGCGTAGATGATGTCATCGGCCAAAGTGCGCACCCTGGGATCGCTGATTTCCGCGCGCGATGAAGTCATGATGGCGATTGAATGGTGTGGGATCATCGCCCGCATGTAGGCGCGGTCCTGCACCGTCACCTGACTGCGCACCAGCCAGAGCGCCCCTGCGAAAACGATGATGGAGCCCGCGAATATCGCGATATTGAGCGTGCGGTTCTTGTACATGCCGAGCATAAAGGCCAGCATGACGAAGGCCATGACCGCCCCCATGACGATTGCCATATAGGCGCGTGTTTCTGACCAGAAGATATGGCTGATCAGATACGTGTTCAGGTACATCAACCCGAACATCAGGGCCGTAGATACGGCAATCATTAGGAAAAAGCGGGAATAGGCCATCGTCACCTCCGAGTGCGTTTAGGGGAACAACAACCTTCCAGTGGGTGGATGTTCCCTAAAAGTTGACTTTTTTCGGCCTATTCCTGCCGGATTCTTTCACGTTGATAAGCGCGTTCGCGCTCGGTCCAGGTGGATTTGATGTAGTCGAGGATCGCTCGAATTTCCGCATCGCTCAGGTTGTCGCCAAAGCCGGGCATGTCACTTTCATATCCCCCACCGACCACTGCAGCAGTCCCATCCCGCGTGATGCGGAACAAGATGTCGTCCCCATGATGCCAGGTGTGGCCCGTGGCATCATGGGGTGGCGCTGGCAGGCGGCCGTCGGGACCGGGGCTGCGCCAGTCCGGCTGCCCCTGAAGTTCTGCCCCATTGCAGGATGCGCAGTTTTGCTGATACAGAGCTGCACCATCCATGCCTTCCTCTGCCGCTACGGCCTGCGCCCAGCTTGCAAGAGTTGCTGCAAGTGCGATCAGCCCCCTCATGTGACCATGAGCCAGTTCGTCATTCCCGAAGCTGCGTGTCCCAGCATGTGGCAATGCAGCAGCCACTTTCCCGGATTGTCCGCAACGAAGGCGATCTCAGTCGTCTCGTTGGGCATGACGAGAACCGTGTCCCGCAACGGACCAAGGCTTCCGTCTGCCTTGCGCTCTCTGAAATGCATCCCGTGCAGGTGCATCGCGTGCGGGAAAATCGTGTTATTGGTCATGCGGATGCGGGCCGTCTCGCCGCGCGACAGGGTGGCAAAAGGCACCTCTCCCAGCCCGGCCTGTCCGGCCAGCGCCCAGAACTGTCCTTGTTGCACCAACTCCTGCCAGGTCAGTTTCTGCCCATTGAAGGCTGCGCTTTCCAAGCCGCGCATCGCACCGCCCTGCAGCGGCATCTCAAGGACAGACGCGGCGTCGACGCCCACAACCTCCATGCGTGGATTGCGTGGCAAGGGCTGAGGCGCACCGCGCAGCACTGAGGCGGCACGCCCTTCGACAGAAACTTCAGCCAGTACGCGCCAAGTATCATCCGCTGCGGCAAAGAGAAGTCCTGCGGTTTCCCCTTCCTCGGCGGTGACATCGACGATCAGATCCATGCGCTGTGCCGGTGCAAGCACAAGCGTATCCGTCACCGGTTCCGGCGTGTCGAGAGGCATGCCGTCGAGAGCCACCGTCCAGCCGGTCAGCCCTTCTAGCTTCAGACCGAAGATCTGGGCATTGGCCAAGTTGATCAGCCGCAGCCGCAGCCGCTCGTTTTGCCGGGCCGAAAGCCTGTAATCGTAGCGCCCGTTCACGCCAACGAGGTTGCCGATCTGGCCTCCGTGGCTGCGCGCCATTGGCGCTGCGAAGTCATCGACGAACAGGCCCGTATTAGGGTCCAGCAACCAATCGTCGATCATCAGGACCTCGTCCCGGTCCACATCAGGCGGTGTGGCCTCTTCGATGATCAGGGCTCCGGAAAGACCCCGCGCGACCTGTTCCATCGAATTTGTATGGGCGTGATACCAGTAGGTTCCCGCATCAGGCAGATCGAAGGCGTAGTCGAAGCTCTCACCGGGCGGCACCGCGTTCTGGGTCAGCCCCGCGACACCATCCATGGCGTTGTCGATACGGATGCCATGCCAGTGAACAGAGGTCGGAACCTCCAGCGTGTTCACAAGTCGCCGTTGCAACCGGCTGCCTTGAGCGGCGCGGATGACCGGGCCCGGGATCGTCCCGTCGTAGCTCCAGACCGGCGTCGCCGGATAGCCATCCGGGGCAAGCTGCACTGTGGCTGCCCTAGCTGTTAGGAGCGCCATATCCTGAGCCTGAGTAGGGCGCGCCAGTGGAACAGCCGCGAGACCTGCGCAGAAGGCGCGTCGTGTCATCTTCATGTTAGTTGATCCCATTGGCGCGCTGTACTTCGCGGATGTAGGCGATGATCGACGTCACATCCGCGCGGGTCATCCCGGGCTGCGGCGGCATGTCGCCGAATTTCCAATGGTGTGCGCGTACGCCGTTCGCAGCCGCCATCTGGAAGGCCATGTCGCCATGATGCGACGGCTCGTAGATCTTGTGGATTAGCGGCGGGGCGATCCCCATTTTCCCGGCGGCATTGTCACCATGGCAATCAGCGCAGACCGCATCGAAAGCCCGCTTCCCCATCGTCCCCTCGGGCGACAACGTATCGGGAAGAGTGACGGCCACCATGGCCGCGCCCTCCGCTGGCGCCGTGGTTTCCTGAACGGGGGCGGTTTGCTCGGAGGAGCGAGTGACTGCATAAGCACCAAGCGCCACGACAATAATCGCGGCCCCGGCGAGGGTGAGTTTGTTCATGATAGTATCCTGGCCTGCACGGCTTTGCGGGCCGCGCGCTCTGATGATGGGTCGATCGAAATCGACCCAGACTCAACTGGAGCTGGCTCAGGCGCGGGGAGGTGGGAGGTCCAGAGACAGACTGATCGTCGTGCCACTTCGTGGCTCCGGCCACGCATGACGGAGGCGTGGCAGATCAGTGTCATGGAAAGGCTGACTGGTATCGATAAGGGCATAGGATGCGCAGATCGCCATGTCTGCGCAAGACACGTCAGCTTGGTGCTGGTTCGCCGGGTTCTGGTGATCTATATGGATCGTCGTTTCTGGGCAGGCCGCACAGTCATGCATCGCAGACCCTGCCGCAGACATTTGCGGAAAGGCAGCCAGCATCATGAGGCTGGTCAGGACGATAACAGCGATTAGGCGCATAAAGACCCTCGATTGCAGCATCGAAAATGGGTTCGGACGGTGGCATGGTCAATCCCAAAAACTGCGCCAATTCTGATGCTCTCAGCCTCAATCGCTTGCGCAGCCGATAGCCACAATCCCACCTTGGTGTCGGAATTCGGTGCCATGTAGCGTAGGCAAGTAAAGCCGCCGAAAGCTGGGAACGGGCGAATGCACCCGCAGCGAAGCCGCGGCAGATCATGGTCAGTTCGGGCTCAGACACGCTATTCGCCGCAGATTGTCCGAACGGCAGGCTTTAGAACTTGTGAGTCCGTAGAAGGGCTTTCGGCCCTCCTACATAGCAACAGCCTCTATCGTTGACGTCCACCCCTGTCTGGGCTCCCCTTCGATAGATCCTGCTGACGCTCTGGATTATCGACTGCGTGTCCGCGTCCACGCAGCACGGAACGCGTGTCCCCCTGCCCCGCCAGAGACCGGGCCATCTCGGCACGTTGCGTGGTCGTCTCGGTTAGTCGCGCTGCGAACCGTTTGGTTTCCCGCGCTAGGTCACGGTCCCTCGGGTCTGCTGAGCCAGCCAAGATCATCGCGGCTTGGTCATAGGTCGCCATCACCCTGTTGCGCCGCGCGATCAACGCATCATCCCACGCCTTCTGCGGCAGACGCCCGCCATTATCGTCGAGATCACGCCGGACTTGGCGCATCTTCCGGGCATCGGCCAAGGGCTTACCGCCCCTCTGTCTGATCTTGTAGACCGGCGTCACCTCTCCCCGGCGCGTCACGCCTCGGGCATGGCGCGGGGTGGATTCCGCCTCGATCCCCCGGGTCCGGAGCTTCTCGGCGAACGTGTCCCGCAGGCGCTGCAGATCGGCTTTCCGCAGGTTCAGCTTCTGACCGTCCTCGCCAACGGTGCGCAGCGTCAGGTGCACATGGGGGTGGTGCGTATCCGTGTGCAGGGCCATCGCGTAGTCGTGCCACCCTTGGAACTCCTGCCTTGCCAGTGCCCTGACCGCGTCTTTCACCGCTTCCGCGTTCACTGTACCGGGCATCGAAAACACGATGCTGGTCGTGATCCTCGTGCGGTCAGTCGCGGAGCCTTCGCGGCGATCCTCGTCGTGCTTCTCCATCCACTCGCGATAGATCACACCGACCTGCTGCCGCCCCGAAAAAGTCTCGCCCCGGTCGTTCTCGACATCGATCTTTCCATTCCGGCTGATGTAGGCGAGATGCTCTGAGGCCCTGACCGCTTCTGAAGCTCGGCTGACTTTGATCGGGTTGCCGGACTTATCGTTCTTGGCAGGCTTGGACACCTTCACCATGACTTCCGGCGCGCCTTTGACGACACGGGCCAGCCGCGCCTTGTCTGCCGCCGAGATGGTCTGTGCCCGGGCAGAGGAACGATCCGGCTGATCAGCGCCAGCCTTAGGCTTGCGGGTGCCGCCACCGACTGATCCGCCTGCCGGTTTGTTCAGTTCCTTGTTGGCCGCTGACGACCAGCAGTCCTGAAACCCCAGCTCCGACTTGAAATCGCTCATGGCTGCTCACCTTCTGCGGACTGGAACTGGAAGCGGCCTTCTGCGTACACGCTCAGTGCCATGCGCAATTTCGCGATGTCCTGGCGCAAGCCTTCGACTTCAGCCTTTGTCAGATCAGCACCCGCACCCGTCAGGACACCTCGGTTCAGCGCATAGGCAATCTGGTTGGCGTTGACGGCCAAGCCGCGAAGCTGGCGATAGGCGGCACGGACACCCTGCCTCTCGCCCGACACCATCTGCGGTGCGTTTCGCATCCGGGCCGACAGCAGAACGGCTGCCCAGGTCGATGCCGTGACACCTTGGGACATCGCCTCTTCCTCCAGATCCTGCCGCACATCGGCAGCCAGTCGAACCGTCACCTTACCCTCCCGCCGGGCGCGGGACAGCGGGCGGCGCGGCTGGACGGGCGCCTCTTCTCCATCCAGCGCCAGATCAATCAAACGCCCTAAAAGGACCGACACAGTCTGCCCTTCCGAAGCAGCCAAAGCCTCAAACTGGGCATGGCGCTCCGGAGGCAGGTACGTCTTGGCGGCTTTCTTCTGCGTGGGCATTTTCAACTCAAAAGTGGGCTACTTGCTGGCGGTTAGCCTATCCTGCATTAGTCTTAATCCCAACCCAAAACGTGGTCCGGGACCACGTTTTTCGCGCTCACCGTTTGGTCGGCAGAACCCGGACCACATCGGAGAGCCAGGCCCGACGCGGCAGCCAAAAAAAAACGCACCGTCCGAAGGCGGTGCGTTTCAACTCTTCTGGTCTGTTTTTCCGAGGGCTATCCCCAAAGGAAAAGCAGCCGATTGCGCGGCGTGACGCGGAAGACGAGGCTATCGAGATAGAAGGACAAAGCGCTCAGGATGACAAAAACACCAGCCATCAGAACCGGAGCAATGAGCCGATAGACGAACGGGATCTGATCGACCGCTTCGACGCCGTAGCCGGTGAAGATCATGACGGCTCCGGCCACAGCGGCAACCAGATGCAGCACCATCAGCACCGTGAGCAACGCCTGAACAGGCGTGCGGATCAGCAGCATTGCATTCCAGAGCGCGATCTTCACCATCTCTCGTCCTCCTCAGTCCCGCAGCAGCTCCACCAGCTCCACCTCGGCCAATAGCACTTCTGCCACCCGGCCATCCTCCTCGAAGCGAATGAGAACAGACTTGCTGTTCGAGGCAGGCTGATCAAGCAAGGCCCGGCCAAGCTGCCCGCCATGACGGACCAGAAGAGCCGGAGATGCCGTTGCAACACGAGGCCGGGGCGATTGCGGAGAAGCGACCGTAAGCGCTTCACCCGGCTCGTCCCCCTGCCCTGCCACATCCGCAGTCCCAACGTTTGCATCGGGAGCGTCCTTCGGACCCTCAGCTTGCGGGGCCTCTGGTGCGGGTTGCACCGGAATCCCCACTTCGGGCATGGCTCCTTTCCCGTCGATTTCCCCACGCAGACGCTCGACCGTCACGCGGGAAATATCATTCGCCTCGGTCACGCTGAGAAACTGCCGAACGGCGGCCTCGTCCTTCTTCCAGAGCGCGTTCAAATCCGAAAGCGCGCGGATCGGTGCGTTCTGCGCGGCTGCTGTTCGCAACTCATCGGGCATCTTTGCCAAGGCGGCGAAACGGGACACCTCCCCTTCATTCCAGCCAAGCGCCTCGGCAATCGCGCTGCGCGACTGCCCTGCGGCCCGCATTGCCGCGACAGCCTCGGCCACCTCCAGGGTCGTCAGATCGGCCCGCTGAACGTTCTCGGTGAGCTGCGCCATCCGGAGCGCATCGGTCATCTCGCGAACGACTGCGGGGATCTTGGTCAGTCCCGCCAGCTTTGCGGCCTGAAAACGCCGCTCGCCCATGATCAGCATGTGCTTTCCGGCATCATCGGCAGGCTGCACCGTGATCGCCTGAAGCACTCCTTGGGTCCGGATGCTCTCCGCCAGGGACGCCAACTGATCCTTGTCAAAATGGCGACGGGGCTGCTCGGGGTCCGGCATGATGTCATCGAGCGGGATTTCACGCTGCCCGGTCTGCGCAGGTTTGTTCTTCCGCGTCAGGGCCGACAGATCGCCGCTCTTCTTGAGGCGATCCAGCGTCTGCATCGTGCTGCCAAACTTCTTCTCGGTCATGGCTTAATCCTCCTTCTCGACGGTCTCGATGAACCAGTCGAAGAACTCACCGAACTCGACGGCTGCATCCTTGCCGCTGGCTGTCGGCACCTCGAAAACCGGGATGCCTTCCGCCTCTGCCGTCTCATAGCCGACGCGGTTGCGGATGGCATGAGGCACCAAGAGGTTGGAGTAGGACTCGGCAACCGCTTGCAGGGTTTCGCGCTCGTTCTGCTTCACCGCATCAAAGCGGGACGGCAAAAGACCAAGGAACTGGATGCCTTCGTTAATCTCCTGGACCTGCACGAAGGCTTTCAGCACGCCCTCGACCCCGTCCAGAGAGAAGCGCTTCAATTCAATAGGCGACAGCATGAAGTCCGCCGTCAGAAGCGCCCCGTAGACCAATGCCGAGAAAGTCGGCGGGGTATCAATGACGCAGAAGTCCGCGCCCTCAAGCCCGTCCAGCGCCGCCACGGTGCTTTGCAGAACAGCATCGTCGGAGCTGACCGGAACGTCTCGATCTCCTTCGATCAGGACAACTTCACCAGGATCGACAGAGAAGCTCGGGGCCTCACCACTCTCGATCATCTGCAACGCGTTCCCGACCACCCGCTTGCCGTTCAAGGCACTGGTCAGGTTGCGCTGCCCATCTAGGTCAACGGCGATGACGGAATAGCCTGCGCGACCGAGATAGAAGGCGATCTGGGTCGCAACGGTCGTCTTGCCGACACCGCCCTTGTTATTCGCGATTACGATCGTCTTCACGGCCTGCTCCTTCCTCGTTGGTCTGTTGAGCGACGCCCCACTGCTTGAGCGCATCGAGGACGATTTCGCCCATTGTTGTTTCTCGCTCGAAGGCCTCGCGCTTGAGCGCGCGATGCACGTCGACCGGCATATTCATGGAAAACATGCGTGTTGGGTTGCTCATATACCTCTCCGCAAGATGCACCGGATTTCCGGCCGACATAAGCGCGGCGCCCTGATCCTAGGCGACTGACCTCGGCCACTTGCGGCCGCGGCGAGACGCATGTCTCGGCGCGGCAAATTTTCTTGGCCCAGGCCGCGTGCCTGTAATGACATACATACAGCCATACATAAGTACATTTTTCAAACAGAAAGAGGCCCGCATCCGCGAGCCCCTTTCAAGGTGTTGCCGATGTGCTCAGGCGGCGATCTCGCTTGCGCCTCCAGCGGCTGCGGCCTCCAGAACGAAATCTGCGGCCTTCTGCGCGGCGCTTGCGGCTTTGAAGATCGCGCGCTTGTCCTCTTTCAACACCCCGAGCCAGCTATCGAGATAGGACGCGGCCTCGTCGATGGTCGGCTCTACTCCAATGCGCGCCCCAAGGAAGCAACTGCCGATTTCTGCAATCAACTCCTCGCGGGCATAATCTGCCTTCGTGCTTCCCATCTTGAAGCGGTCCAGCCGCGACCGATGGCCGGTCCAATGCGTGACCTCATGGCAAAGCGTCGCCGTGTAGTGCTGCGCGGAAATGAAGGCGGACACAGGCGGCATCTGGATACGGTCCTCCGCAGGGACATAGCACGCCCGTGCACCGCCATGTGTGACGCGGGCACCAACCGCTTGAAAGAACGCGTCGACCTCCGGCAGGGGCCGGGTGCCAAGATCCTCCTGAACCTCGGGGCGACGGTAGAACTCTTCCGGCAAGCCCTCGATCTGGTCGGCGTTGAAAACACGATAGGCGCGGGCATAGGAGATCGCGACCGCCTCGCCATCGTCATTCTCCCGCTCGACGGTCCCGTATTTCACCACGGTCGACGACTTCTGGCCCTTGCGCACATGCGCGCCCAACTCCTTCGCCTGCTTGAAGGTGAACCAATGTGCTGAGCCGAACCCGTTGGCATGGGCTGCAAGCCACAGCATCAGAATATTGATCCCGCGATACGGTTCGCCATTCGACCGCAGCGGGAACGAGACGCCTTGCTCCCCGCCGGACCAAGGCTTGCGCCACGGCGAAACGCCCGCTTCCATCGCCTCGATGATTTGGTTGGTGACGTGCTGGTAGATGTCGAAATCCGATTTTGCCATTTGTGGCCTCCTTCAAGGTGAGACGGGGAGGCTTGGTGCCCTCCTTCCGCCGATGGGCTGCGCCTCGGCCACCTGATCCGACCGAAAACGCATGTTTTCGGCGGAACAGAGTGGGGGAGGGCGAAGCCCGACCCACGGGCCTGAACCGGACAGTCAAAGGATCGGAGACGAGGTTGGTGCGGCCCGCAGGCTGTAGGCCGAGGACACGGCCTCGTTGGAGACGACGCGCCTGCGCGGCGCTTGTCTTTTGACTTTCCGGGTCAGGTCTGTTGGGCGGACCAGGAAAGAGAAAAAAGCCAGGGCGGGGGTGAGCGGGCGTAGCCCGTCGATCCCCTGGCCTGACCTCTGATTGGATGTGACCCGCGCAAGCTGCGTGGGTCTCTTCTGATCTCTATGAAAAGGGCAGGGGCCGTCAGCCCTCCTCAGGTGGCCGTTCGAGGTTGCGCGCGTAGCTGACCTCGACCTTCAGGAAGCCGGGGACGCTGAGCGCAATGGAGATCTTGAGGTTCGCTTTTGTGGTGAGGCTTCGCAGGATTGAGCGCAAACGGGCGATGATCTTGTTCATTGTGGTGCTCCTTTCGGTGTTGGACGATTTCGGGAGATCACCGCGACGGCTCAGATCGGACGGGTGCACCGCCTGCGGTCGCAACGAAGCGAAGCGCAGTGGAGAAGGGCTTGTCCTTGCACCAAGACGAGGCCGGCGCACGCTCTCCCAAATAAATCGCCACACCGCGAAGGCGCTTCGGCGCAATGACGGATGCCCAAAGCCGCGCGCCCATTCCTGCACTGCCTTACCTCGAAGTGACTGCGAAATGTGGGCCAGACCTTTGGCCGAGACGGATGCGCCTGAACGACCATTCGGCCGCGCTGAGGATTGGCTCGGAGAGACAAACCGCAGCGCTTCAGGACGAAGGGAGGGCAGGGGCGTCCGGCTCGGGGTGGAGACCGGCCCTGCCGGTCGGAACCTCGGCACGCGGTCCCGCGCCTGCGCGGGATTCGCCCCGCTCAAACGTCCCGCCGCGGTTTCCCACAGGCCCCTCCCTCGATACTTGACGTCTCGTTCGGGGCCTGCTCCGGCCTGAAACTCCGCTCCCAAGGTCGCTACATTCCAGACTGGAAAACCGCTCAGCCCCAACCGCCGCCACAGCACTACCCAGCGGAAAATGTGGTCCGGGACCACATTTGGAATTTGCCACAAGATAGAAAATTGCGCGCAGAAGGAGAACCGCCACGCCCTGAGAAGGTTGCAACACATTCAAAAACGTATCTTCTTTCAAGACGTTGCCATGACGCGGATTGGCGTCTTTCCGCGCAAGGTTCGAACAGCAAGGTTCAACCAGAGACTGTTTCAAAGTAGCAATTACGGGCTTGGTTCTTGGTGGGTGAATGACCGCGACGACCGTTTCCGTGAAGGCTTTGAAGAAGCTCAGGAAATTGAAGTCACGAGCTCCCGACCGGGAGCAGGCACCCCGTTCTCAGCCAACCGCTTCTCCCAAGCGGCGAGCCGACACGACTTGTTGTGCCGCCGGTCCCTGATCCTGTGGCGCGACACAGACGGACCAAGAAGGAGGTACAAATGGCCCAAACAAGCGAGGCTGTCCGACAACCGAAGCACGCCCTTTTGCTCGGCAGCAGGGTGCGCCAGTTCATCAAACGCGGTGGCCGCCTGCGCTACGAACCCCATAAAGACCCAGCGAACGGCAAGCTCGTCTGGGTGGTCATGGGCGTATTCCCCGACAAGACGGAAGAGCCGGTGTTCACGACGACGTCAGGCGAGCACAAACACTTCCGCTCGGCAGATGCCATGATCCAGTATCACCGCCAGATGTGCCCGGATGAGGATGTTCTGATCGTTCCAATGCCCGCGAGCCATTAGCTCACGGATTGGAATGGCCCTTCCTGGGGCCATTCCGCCGCGCCAGCGGCTCGCGCGCGGATAGCGCCAGTCCTGCCAGGGCAGGGCCTCGCGCCCTGACGTGGCAGGACACCAGAAAGCCCCGGCCATAAAAAGGCCCCGCCGAAGCGGGGCCAGGTCGTCCTTCACCACAAAAGAACTCTTTTCACTCCATACCGTCAGGCAGCCATACCGCGATCTTGTCGGCCTGCTCGCCGGTGACACCGAGAGCATTGCGTAGGTCGTGATCACCACGGAACAGGGCTTCGAGCTTCGCGGCCTTCTCGCCCTTTTTCAGCTTGTCGAAGCTGGTGGCGGTCGGGTGATCCGCAGGCAGGTCCAGCAGATCACGCCAGAGGTCCGACATGTAGGGGCCTCCCACGCGGCCAAAGAAGTTGGCGGCGGTCGGGGTCCAGACTTCGCGGGTGTTCGGCTGTGTCTCCTTCTCGATCAGCGCCATCAGCTTCTCATCACCGCCCCGAAGCTGCGCGGCAAGAAAGCGAACCAGTTCGCCGCGCATGTGACCCGCCCCCTTTTGACGGAACGCGCGGAAGCTCTTTCCAAGGTCCTTTCCATACATATCGCGCGGCGGGTTCTCGGTCAGGCGCTCGTCCAGCGCATAGCCATCGGCCTCGGTCGTCGGCCAGTTCGGCACGTCCTCGACGGACAGGCCGAACGGCTTGCACCAATAGAGAGTGTGGCTCAACTGATAGGCCAGCAGGTCGATCAGTAGGTCAGGGTCACGCAAGGCAGCATGTTGACGGGCACCGCGTGAGACGCGGCCAAGATCATCACGGAGTTTCTGGGAAATGGGGCTCTTGGGCGCATCGTCGGCACTGTTCTGCGACTTCGCCAGAAGGCCCGCCGCAACCGCCTCGGCCTTGTCGGCCTTGCGGATCAGGCCCTCATAGCTCTGCACCTCGCCCTGCGAGTCCACATAGATGATGACGCCGGAATGCGCGCGCTGCATCCCGGTGTAGTCGCCTTCCGTGATCGCATTGAGGGCGGCAAACTCTTCCTGTCCTGCCTCGTCCAACGCGTCGGCCTCGGCCTGTTCCGCCAGTTCATCGAACCGCTCGGACTGCTCGGGTGAAAGCGTGCCCGCCTCCCTGTGGATGCGCTCGAAACCGTTCTCTTGCAGAAACCAGTAGCCTAGATAATCGGCGTGGCTCACCTCGACCCACTTCCAGCCGTCGCACTTGCGTCTCTCCGCGTCTTCGGCAAGCCGTTCCGCGAAAACAGCATCAAGAATATCCGTGTCATCCAGCAAGGTCTCTTCCGCGAAAAGATCACCGCCGACATGACCACCTGCGGCCTGATATGCCTCGACGCCCACGAATTTCGCGCGGCGGTCGGTGTCCTTCACCGCGTCGGGCTTCAACGCCTTCTTGATCTGATAGTCGGACAGGGTGTTGCCCCGGCACTGCTCCAGAACTTCAAGGCTCCGCACCTCGTCGCTGCTAATCGTGAAACAGGCGGCGGCGCTGAGATTGATTTCATTCGCGGCCAGAGCGTCGATCACGGCTTCCGGCAGACCGGCCAGCGCGAGGGGGCGGTAGACGCTTTTTTCAGTCACGGCGAAGGCGCGTGCAATCGCTGCCGGGGTCGCGCCGCTCCGCTCCATCTTGCCATAGGCCCGGATTTCATCGGCAGGGTGAAGGTCGCGGCGGGCGGCATTCTCGGCCACGGCCCACGCCTGTGCGGTGCTGTCATCGGGCGCGAGGCGGACCGGAGGATTTGCCAGTTCAGGGCGCACCTGGGCCAGATCGACGTGGCGCTCTGCCAGCAGTTGCAACGCTCGCAGGCGACGGCCACCAGCAACGATTTCGGCACCTCCCTTGCCGTCCATGATCCCGGCAAGGTTCTGGATCAGGCCAGCGGTCCAGATGCTTTCCGCCAACTCCTCGACCTCGGCGGCAGGCACGTCTTGGCGCGGGTTCATCGGAGAAAGAACCAGTTTCGCCAGCGAGAAGCGGGCTTCGTCGGCAGTGATCATGCTCTGTTTGGTCATTGGGACATTCCTTGTGGTGATGACGGGGGGGGCTTGGTGCCCTCCTTCCGCCGATGGGCTTGGCCTCGCCAATCTGATCTGACGAAAACCATGTTTTCGGCGGAACAGAGGGGGGAGGGCGAAGCCCGACCCACGGGCCTGACACGGACAGTGTTAGATGCCAGGCAAAACCGACTTTTGCGTCAGATCACTGACCCAAATCGCGTGCAGTAAAGTAAAACGGCCATTCGTGCCTAGCAAGACGAACGGCCGATAAGAGCCCGAAGCCGACATTCAGAACCTTGTCATAAAGGGAAGGTATGTGGAGGTTTTAGTCTGAAGGATTATGCTGTGAAATCGCCGGTGCTGTTCGATCTTGATGAGACGCTGTTAAGCAGGGCAGCATCCGTTCGTATCTTTGTCGAGCAACAATTCTGGGGAAAAGACCTCGGGCGCTTTACCAGCCTGGACACACTTTGCGACCGATTCATGATGCTGGATGCCAGAGGGACCGTATCAAAAAGCGTAGTCTACAAGATCATCACGCAAGAGATGGGGCTTGGGTGCACCGATTGCGGACGGGCGCTTTTTGATGAATACGAGGCTAACGCTTGGAGGCATGCATTCGCCTTCGATGGGATGCGCGAGTTATTGTTGTGGCTGCGCGGCGATGGCCGGAAAATTGGGATAGTCAGCAACGGTCAGACGCATATTCAATTGCGGAGCCTGCTCGCACTGAACCTTGATCGGCTGGTCGATACCTACCTGATTTCGGAAGCCGAAGCTTGTCGAAAGCCTGAGCCAGAGATATTTCGGCGCGCGGCACAGAGGTTGGCTGCCGCACCGCAGGACTGCATTTTCGTCGGTGACTCTCCTCATGCCGACATGGCCGGAGCGCGCGCAGTTCACATGAGGACCGTTTGGTTTCAGAACGCTTTGCCGTGGCCCGACGATTTCGACTGGCGGCCGGACGCGATAGTTTCGTCTTTGGGCGATGTACGCGGGGTCGTCGAGAATCTGGATGGTGGAGCGTGATACTGCAACCTTCCATATCCAGCATCTAAGGGTCGAGGTGGCGAATGCCGGCTTCTCCCGCACAGCCGACCCTCGCGCATCCCGCAGCTAAAGTTCGGTTGGGTCAGAGATGCTTGGTATTCGGGTCGAAATTGCCCAACGCCGCCTACTGACAAGATTCAGGGAATTTGCTGGGAAGGGTCGGAAATGCGCGGCATTCGACAGACAGTCAAAGGATCGGAGCCGGGGGATGGCGCGGCCCGCAGCGCGCAGCGCGAGGACACGGCCCCCGGCGGAGACGACGCCGCAGGCGGCGCTTGTCTTTTGACTTTCCGGGGCAGGTCTGTTGGGCGGACAAAGAAAAGGATCGTGCCAGGGCGGGGGTGAGCGGGCGCAGCCCGTCGATCCCCCGGCATGTCCCCTGAACTCATGCGAGGCGCGCGCCCCGCGCGGCTCTCTCATTCCTCAAAGGCCAGAGCTTTCCAGCCCGATCCCGGCCCAGGGGACGGGACGGGCCTCGCATGTCGACGAGCTGGACGCGCCCCCCCACAGCGAAGGATAGCGAGGCGACTTGTGGGAAGGTCTGGCCCCGCTCAACCACCCGTCCGGTTGCCCACAGATCCTTGCTCGATACCTGGGGTCTCGCGCAGACATGCTTTGGCCCCCCACCTGCACTCCCAAGGTCGTTCCGGCGCGGGGCTGGACAACCGGACTACCCGCGCAAGCGATCGTCACCCGAATGGGCCGAGAGTAGACCGCTGAACCGACTATTGCGCCCCGCGCGGACTGGCTCGGAACGAGACTGACCGGGCGGGAAAAGGCGCAAGGGAGGGGCAGGGGGATAAGCTCGGGTCGAAGGCCGGCACAGTCGGCCGGAGACTAGAGCGCGGTCCTAGACGAGCGTGTCCGCGTGCCACTGCACGGGGGCACGACCGGTCAGGATGGGCCACCAGATTTCTCTCTTTTTGCACGACCGTTCGCACATACCCTTCGGATGCACATTCCTTGACATTCATAAAGACCGAACATACTATCCTCCCAACAACACCCCCCAGGCGACCGGTCGAGAGGCCGAGCTCAATACCGGGGGGTTACTTATTTTAGGGGTCTGCTCAGTACTTTGAAGTTCACCAAGAAGCCTTCAAGCATCGAGCAACAACTACAGCTCCTCATCCAGCGTGGCATGGATGTCGGTGACCACGCCACTGCAATGAAGTGGCTTGAGACAGTAGGATATTACAGGCTGAGCGCCTACTGGCTCCCCTTTGAAAGACCTCCCGAAAACGGCAACGCGCGCAGCAAGATCTTCGAAAGCGACGCAACCCTCAGTGCAGTCACCGATCTGTATGTCTTCGACCGAAGGCTGCGCGTTCTGGTACTGGAGGCAATCGAACGTGTTGAAGTGCATGTGAGATCGCGCTGGACCTACCATATGGCACATGCCCACGGTGCCCATGCTCATCTGGATCACCGCCTGTTTTCTGGCTTCTTGAACCATGCCGAACAGCTCGTCCGTCTCGCTCGGGCCGTGGATAAATCCGAAGAAACCTTCATTTTGTACCACAAAGGCAAGTACACGGACCCCTATTCCCCGCCCCTGTGGTCGGCAACTGAACTGATGACGCTTGGCGAACTCTCGAAGTGGTTCCAAGCAACAAAAGACAATAAAATCAAATCACAGGTGGGACGTGACCTGGGCTTGCCAACCAAAGAGATCGTAGAGGGCACTCTACAGGTGTTGGCGTTGACCAGAAACATCTGCGCACATCACGGACGGCTGTGGAACCGCAGGACCGTCAAACGACTACCCAAGATCAAACGCTTCAAAAAAGACCTAGTGCTGGTGACCGAAGGCCAGCAAGAAGAGAACGACAATCGGCTCTATAACATATTGGTCGTTCTGCTTCATATGATGGACAAGCAAGCGACGGACAGCACTTGGCGAGATCGGCTGCGGAATCTGATCGAAGCACAATCTGATTCCGACCGATCGAAAATGGGTTTCCCAACCGACTGGCGTACACGACCGGTCTGGAACCCATAAGCGGCCACAACCCAAATGCCCGCCCCAAAGGGGCGAGCGTCAAATCTCTTCCAGAGATCGGGCAACCTCCTCTTCAGCTGGAGACGAGGCTGGCCTGCTCCGGGTCATACCGAAACTTGGTAATCGTGCCGTCCTTGATCTTCTGGACCGCCTCGTCGATGACGAATAGCGGCACCAGGAACCACTCTCGGGGCATCACGGGACGTCCGAACCGATCCGGAATTTCGATGTCGAGCTGTGCAGTTCCGAAAATCCGGTGGATCAGGTTTTCAAGCCGGGTCTGGTTGATGTTGTAGAGCTCATAGGTCGCCACGACCTCAACCGGCGCCATCAGGAACGTCGGTTGAAGATGCGCACCGGCAATCCGCTTCTCGACACCCAAGGTGGTCACGCCAATCTTGTGCACCAAGTCCCGGTTCTCGGACACCATGGGATGGTCTGACTTGCTGCGCAGGACGTAGATCGTCCCGGTGGTGCTATCGCCCTCTTCGGGTGCGTCCGCGAACAATGGCCCCGCGACGGACTCGGTGATCCTCCGACCGGCATCATCCTTGTTCAAAGCTCGCTGAAGCGAACGCATCAGCATTCTGCTTTCGGTGCCGTTGTCGAAAATGACGCGCAGACGGGCATCCGTCCTGCCTTGATCGGTAAGGGTCTCCTCGCCCATCTCCGCGACATAGGCCTTTTGCCCCTCCACGATGAAAAAACGCCCCTTCTGGATTTCAGCCTTCAGTTCGAAGGGGCGGGTTTCGCGCTGCCCGGACTCCAGTTCCCGCTGGACCTTCTCGAACAGCGGTTGGAAGGTCGCGAAATCCTCGCAACGCGTGCGGCTGGCAATGTCTTCCGGATCCTTGCGTTCGGCGTTCGAACGGACATGCTTCAGCTCGGTGATCGGGGAGGCCTCGACCTCGACGCCAAGCGCGGCAAGCAACGCATCATCATCCAGATCGTCGGCAATGGGCGTCACCTCGACTCCGGACAGCAGGCCGTCAGTGTCCAGGTCGGCAAGAAGGTCAGCGGCTTCCGGCAGGTCCCGCAGCCGTTGAAGGCGTACAGCATAAAGCCGTTCGAAAATATCGCCGTCCTCGGCATGCCGGGGCAGGCGTCCATGCTCGGCGACGAATTTCTGGATGTCCTCGAAGCCCGCGATGATCCGTTCCTCACGGGGCGTCCGCGCGACCTGCTTCTTCTGCTCGACCTCGATGCCCAACTCGGACAGCAGGGCGTCGTCATCATCGATGAACTTATCAGCCATTCATTGCCTCCTGCTTCATGCGCGTAAGGAAGGCCACGCCTTCGGCCATGCGTTTTTCCCAAGCATCTGCGGAGGTCAACGAAGGCAGCCGCCCGCGCTCCTGTTTGAACTTCACAGCACGCTTGGCGAGGTCTCTGGCTTCCTCAGGGGAAAGCTTGATCTTCTTGGCCTCGATTACCGCGGCCACCTCTTTCAGGCTTTCCTCACTCATGGTCTTGGCGAGGATCGCATAAGCTTCGCTGAACGGATTGATCCGGTCGATCAGGTCGATGTCCAACTCCTTAACGCTCATGGCGAACTGGCGAACGCCATCGACAAAGGCGGTGTTGGACGGCGCATCGGTGCCATCCCCCAATAGCGTCTTCTTGGCTTGCTGCGTGAAATTCATCGCGGCAATGGCGTGCTGACGCACAGCCTCCTGATCAGCCTCGTCCAGCTCGGGATACTTGTCGCGGACGATCTTGCCCATTTTCACCTGGGTCAGCTCTTCCGGCACCATTTCCTCATCGAACAGCCCGCGCTCGATCGCGGTCTTGTCCTGCACGAAGGCTGTAATGACCTCGTTCAGATCGTTCTCGCAGATACGGTTGGCTTCGGGGCTCTTGGGCTGGGTCAGGCCCTTGATCTCGATCTGGAACGTGCCCTTCTGCTCGTTGAAGCCCACATTGCACTTGCTGTCGTCGTAGCCGTTCTCGCCATAATCGAAGCCGTCCTGCGCCGTGTTGGCCGGAGTCTTCGGCTTGAACTCGAACTTGGGCGTCAGCACCTGCTCCATCAGCAAGCTCGCCGCGATGGCCTTCAGCGTGTCGTTGACAGCTTCGCGCACCGCTTCTTCCGAAGCATCCGGCTCCGAGATCAGGTTAGTAAAGCGTGCGTGGGTCTTGCCCTTCGCATCCCGCGTGGCACGTCCGATGATCTGCACGATCTCCGTCAGGCTTGACCGATAGCCCACGGTCAGCGCGTGTTCGCACCAAATCCAGTCGAAGCCTTCCTTCGCCATCCCAAGCGCGATGATGATGTCCACATGATCGCGGTTGTTCTTCTGGCTCGGGTCCTTGAGCGAGGCGGAAACCTTGTCCCGCTTGGCCGGGTCATCATCCACCAGGTCGGCGATCCGCAGCAGCTTGCCATCGGGGCGCTTCACCAGCTGGAAGCCCGTGGCCGGGTCCGTACCCTGCCAATCGCCCAACGCGTCGATGATGTGTTCGACTTCCCGATGCTTGTCCTTCGTACTTTCACGCGAATTGACGTTCGGGATGTGTAGGATCGTCTTCTCGGTCGGGTCCAGCACCTTCAGCAGCTCGTCGGCATAAGAACCGCTGTAGAAGAAATACCCGATGTCGAGCGTCTTCAGGTAGGTATAGCCGCTGAGCTGTTCGTAATAGGTGTAGGTCACGGTCTCAAACCGCGCCTCGTCCTCGGGCGACAAAACGGCCTCTGTGTCGCCACGGAAATACGATCCGGTCATGGCGACCACATGCGCCTTGTCGCGGGCGATCAGGGTGCCCAGATGCGCGCCCAGCTTGTTGTCGGGGTTGGCCGAGACATGGTGGAACTCGTCCACCGCGATCAGCCGGTCATCAAAGGCCTCGATCCCGAACTTGCCGACGGCAAAGCGGAAGGTGGCGTGGGTGCAAACGAGGATCTGATCGTCGCCTTCCAGAAACTTGCCGACCGCCCCTACCTTGCCGCTGTCACCGCCGGGCGCGTTGCAGAGGTTCCAGCGCGGCGCGACGGTCCAGTCGGCCCAGAAGCCAAACTTCGACAGCGGCTCGTCGGCAAAACTCGATCCGATCGACTTCTCCGGCACCACGATGATGGCCTGCTTCAGACCCTGATTGTGCAACTTGTCGAGCGCGATAAACATCAGCGCCCGGCTTTTCCCCGAGGCGGGCGGCGACTTGATCAGCAGGTACTGTTCCCCCCGCTTTTCATAGGCGCGTTCCTGCATGGCGCGCATCCCAAGCTCGTTGGATTTGCTGGAGCTGCCATTGGCCGGATAGGAAACGGAAACAGAGGGGACGGACTTGGTCATTTTCTTGAAACCCGTTGATCAAAACGTCTTAGGTAAAGTCTTGCGGTAATCAGAGTAATCTGCATCCGAAAGGTTGCATCCTCTTCCTCAGAAAGACCTGGATGACTACCCTCAGGGTGCATTCTGCTCCACAGGCCCTTGGCAAACTGGGGCTTGTTGTCGTTCGACTGCCACTCGTTGTAGGCAGAAAGGAGGAAGGGGGGATCGATCTCTCCTAGGAACCTAAACCGATCGTTCATCTTGTCTGACCCGTCATACCCAAGTCGGGTTGCAAGCTCCGATAGATAGCTTTCGGTAAAGGTTCGAAGCTGAGCATTCGCCCCTGCCCACTCGCCTCTTTGAAAGGCCGACATCGCTTGGTGCAAGTGTCCGAGAGCATTGCCGAAAGTGTGCTTCTTAAGAGTTCCCGTCACCTCGTTTTCGGCTTCTCGAAAATCCAAACCAGGCATGGACTGAGGGAGCATCCGCCTCAGCACCGGCTTGGCGATCATGACAGGCCCCTCTTCGAAAAGAGCTTGCCGCCCCGAGGGATCAGGAATCTTCTCTTCTCCGATCTCAAAGCCATCCATCTTCAGCCCAGCAACAAGCCGCGACCAACTATCAGGACAGTTGCGCTTCGCCTGATCCGAAGCCGTAATGGCATGTTCGATCATAGCTCTGGGAAGCTCACAGAGGCCGTTGACCGTTGGAACGGACCTCTGGCGT
>NZ_CP047294.1 GCF_018279165.1 Falsirhodobacter algicola
GACACGGACCTGCCTCAAGCAATGGATCGCCAGCCCAGCGATGACGGGGCAGCAGTATCTCTGGCCCAGCCGGTTTCATGATCGACCGCACATGTCGACGCGCCAGTATGCGCGGCTTCTTCGCGATTGGGTCCGTTCGATCGGGCTGGAGGTCAGCAGATACGGCACGCACTCCATGCGACGAACGAAGGTCGCGCAGATTTACAAGAAGACCGGCAACCTGCGGGCCGTGCAACTGCTACTCGGTCAGGGACCTGCTCAACGCCGAGGGCCGGGCGCAGGGCGAACTGAAGAAGGCGATCAACTATACGCTGAACGCCTTCGATGCCCTGCGGCGTTTCGTTTTCGATGGCCGGCTGGAAATCGACAACAACCCCATCGAGCGCTGCATGCGGTTGATCGCCCTGGCGAAGAAGAACTCGATCGGTGCCGGCTCGCACGAGGCGGCACAGGTCTGGGCGATCTTCTATACGCTGATCGAAAGCGCCCGCCTGAACCGGGTCAACCCGCGCGCCTATCTGAACTGGGTGGTCGAACAGATCGAGCGCAGCGGCGGCGAGATCGACCATGCCACGCTGATGCCCTGGAACTGCCCGGTCGGGCGGCTGGACGACTGACCGTCGATCAGCCCGGCCTGCCAGGCTGGGCTAGATCCATCCCGTAATCACAATAATCAGCCGGAATCCGCGAGGTTTCCGGCCGAGCGGCGTTGGAACCCAGTCAAGGATACTCGAATATCATACATGCTCGACATCAAATGAATTTCTCACCTTCGGCTTCGCAGTGCTGGCGCACCTGATCGATCCAACGATCGAACCAAACCCAGTTTCCATAGTCACCGGCGCACCCGAAACCCTTGCCCGGGTTTTTCGCATCGAGTTGTTTCCAGAGCTGCGTATGGTCATGCATGCGGAATTTCGGGAAACCTGCCGCTTGCATCTTCTCCACTACTTTTTTGGGCGGATACCGATCCTTGTTCACCTCTTTGAGGATGATCTTGCTGATTTCCCCCGCCTCATCGCTGCCGCCAGAGACGATATGAACCGCAGTGTCGGCCGCGCCGGGCTTCTTCGCCACCATCGGCACGAAGCCATAGGAAATTCGATAAGCCGGATCCTTCATCTCCTCGTCGGTAAGACCATGCTCGAATGCATCGATGGCCGCCTCGATATGCTTCGGAAGGCCGGACGCCTTCTTCAAAGCCGCCCGCTGTTCCGCGCCGAAGGAAACAAACTGCAACGCGAGAGGTAGGCGTTTCTCCAGCCCATACTGCGCCCCGAACTCCCTCTTCAGCAGGTCGTTAAAATTAAGCGCGCAGGACTGCAGCTTCGCGCCAAGCGCATCGTCAATCCGGTTGGTCGAGCGGTGTTCTACCTCGTGCCGGATCTCGATCAGAAACTCGAGGTTTCTGGCGGCTCCGCCTTTCACCGGGCATTTCGGCTGCTTGAGGCAGTGGCCAAGCTCCCAGAATTTTTCGGCACCCTCCTCGGTTTTCTGCCCTGCATAACGATAGTCAATACCCTCCCGCCGGAACCAAGCGTGGAGCAGATATGTCCAGGCGATGATCGCCGTAACGATGAACAGTTCGGCCCGGAAAGTCAGCCCGGCGGAGTTGAAAGTTTGGACCCCGGCGATCATCGCCTCCCGTGCCTTGATGAGCAGTTCATCGCCGCGAATGCTCAGGCCGGTCGCATGATCGATGTCCGGCCATGTCGAGAGAAAGGCGTCCAGATCGTCGTCAGTCGCGGATTTCGTCGCCTTGTGCTTCGCCTCGGTTCTGATTTCTCCGATCAGCCGATGGTTTACCGTCCGGGTCGGCCGAGTGAAGTAGGCCAGGATGTCCTGATCATTCGTGAATGCTCCGCCCCGGGCGATCATCGCCTTGACCAAGGCGACTTCCCAGTTCTCGAGGGTGTTTCCCCGGCGCCGCTTGATTTTCTTGGGGCCATTGTTCTGGTCCGCCATCCTGAACCTCCCTGAACATGCGCGGTAGCCGACCTACCGAACATGCAGAATACTATTTCGGGGGACGGTTTCACCGGCAAGCCCGAGCGCGATCTCCCGCACACTTCGGGAAAGTTCGGCTATCATGGCGGTGCGCATCTTCGTGGGGATACAGGACGGAAATGGTCCGCACAGTCGAATCGGGCCTTGAGTCGAGCGCAACGGACGCAACCTTGGCCGGGCGCACTCCACAAATGATCCTGACATCAGAGGCGTTTCGGGGGCCTTTGCACCGCTTACTTATTCACCGCGCACATAACGACTATCGGTGATAGTTCTCCGCATCGGCCGATGAAACTTTTCAGCGTGAATATACGCCTACTTTCTAGACTTTGCCTTGATCTTCGCTAGTGATCAGCGCGCAATGATCCATTGTGGGTCATGTGAAAGCGAAAATCTGGTCCGGGTTCTCCTGATGAGCGCAGTTGACGGGAGCGGCCGTTGGGTGAGGTGCGCAGGGATCGGACGCTTGCAGCGTGGACCGGCCTATGGATTTTCGCACAGCTGGCTCGGTTCGGAATAGCCCCTTGAGGCGTTTCCCCGCAATCGTGTCTACGGCCTGAAGGCCGGTTCTTTAGGGAGGGCGGATCATCGAGAATCCAACGACGAGCCCCCCAAGAGACGCATTTTGGAAGTAATGTCTATGGCGTGACATTGGCGTGTAACACGCAACACGTTGATAAGTATCGCATATCCGCGTTTGTAACGCTGTTACAGGCGTTACGCCGGGGGAATGAGTTTATGTGCGTGCGTATGCGTATGTGTGCGTATACGTATATATAATTATTTATTTCTTGTAACATACAAACAAACACCTTTTTCCTTAATAAGAATCAATCACTTAGGGGTGTTACGCGTCCCGTAACGCCGGTGTAACAACGTTACAGCATTGATATTCCACAGGATTTTTACCCGGACACCCCACTAACGCGAAATGTGGTTCTACCTGCCATCTGGAGCTGATCGCAACCGGCAGCTTTGGGCTCCTGCCTCATGGACAGTAAGCATTCCAGCGCCTATGTTAGCGCAAGGTATTACCTGTTATCTTGAGGCGAGGCATGGCTTCGGCAACATCCATCAAGCTCGATGACGAGATGAAAGGGCGGGTCCAGCACCTCGCCCAAGCACGACAGCGCACCTCGCACTGGATCATGCGCGAGGCGATCTCGCAGTATGTCGAGCGCGAAGAGCGACGTGAGGTGCTGCGTAAGGACACTCTCGCGGCGTGGGAAGAGTTTCAGGCAACCGGCCTGCACGCGACGGCCGAAGAGGTCGATCAGTGGCTGGCAAGGTGGGGCACAGACGACGAGCAACCCGCGCCTGAATGCCACAAGTGATCTACGCCCCGGCCGCGATCCGGGATTTGCAGCGCCTGCGGGCCTTCCTGCGCACCAAGAACCCTGATGCTGCCCGGCGGGCCGGTGACGCCATCCGTCAGGGGGTGGCGATCCTAGGCACGCACCCCCGACTCGGCCGGATGCTCGATGATCTGCCGGAGCAGTTCCGGGAATGGCTCATCGACTTCGGCGACAGCGGCTATGTCGCCCGCTACCGGATCGACGCCGAGACCGTGACGATCCTCGCCATCCGGCACCAGAAAGAGGCCGGGATCGCCTAGAGCGACTGCCTCCTGCCCCGTCCCTACGCGCCAGAGAAGTTCGAGGTTCTGCGCAAATCGGCCCCGGTGGTCGTCCGACATGGGGTTGGCGTTGCCGGTTCCGGTCGTTGCACTACAGCAGCAGCGGTAAGCCGGTTGCAGAACAGCACCTGCCTGCCAAGGTGACCGCTCGTGGGACATTCCCGCCGTTCGTGAGCAGACGCCGGTGTCAGAAGTTTCGGTCAAAATCACGCAAATCGTTTTGCTCCCGCGACGCACGCCACAATCAGCAGCGTCACAGCGATCATCGACCACGCCACGGATTCACCCAGCACTACACTCGCTAATGCGAGCCCGAAGAACGGTTGCAGGAGTTGCAACTGACCGACGCCAGCGATGCCACCGAGCGCAAGCCCTCGATACCAGAAAACGAACCCGATCCACATGCTGAAGACGGAAACGTAACCCAGTCCTAGCCACACCGGGATCGTGACGCGGCCCCAGTCGGATGGCCACGTTCCCGCTGCGAGAACGGCCATGACAGGTGCAGCCAGAACCAGCGCCCACGAGATGACCTGCCAGCCACCGAGACGACGGGAGAGGACGGCCCCCTCGGCGTAGCCCAAGCCACAGATTAGGATCGCGGCCAACATCAGCAGGTCGCCGGTCAGGGTGCCATCTGCGCTTTGCGACCAAGCATAGAGTGCGACGAGCAGGCTTCCTCCGTAGGAGAAGAGCCAAAACGCCCGCCGAGGCCGCTCCCCGCCCCGGATCACACCGCAGATGGCGGTTGCCAGCGGTAAGAGGCCGATGAAAACAATGGAACGGGCCGAGGTGATGTGCTGCAAGGCAAGAGCGGTCAACAGTGGAAAGCCGACAACGACGCCCGCCGCCACGACCGCAAGTGGAGCAACATCAGACTTCGAAGGCCGGGTTTGACGCCACAGCATCAGCGCCGCCACAGCGAGAACCGCTGCAATCACGGCGCGGGCTGATGTGAGGAACATGGGAGAAAGGCCAGATACCGCCACTCGTGTGGCCGGTAAGGATCCACTGAATATGATGACGCCGATGAGGCCGCTGCCCCATCCCTTGCTTGAAAGACCCATGACTGCCCTCGTTGTTTTTCCTTTTTGTTACGAGAAGGCCGCTGGTGGAGATAGGCACGGGAGGCATACAAAAGCACCGAACTGTATTCCCCACTGGACCCATACGGCAGCATCATGACGAACCGGACAACGCAGGTGATGGACGCGATCCGCCGCAAGATCGCGGAACGGGCGCTTCTTGCAGGGGAGCGGGTGCCGTCGATCCGCATCCTTGCAGCGAAGATGGGTGTCTCGCCTTCGACTGTCGTCGAAGCCTATGACCGACTGGTGGCGGACGGGGTGATCCGGTCGCGGCCCGGTGCCGGTTTCTACGTCGCGGATCGCGCGGCGTTCACGAGCCTTCGGCCTCCGGCCACGGATTTGGAGCGGTCGGTCGATCCGCTGTGGGTGTCGCGGCAGTCGCTCGATGCGGCACCCGGTGTATCGAAGCCGGGATGCGGGTGGATGCCGCCCGACTGGATGCCGCAGGCGGCGATCCGGCGTGCGCTGCGCCAGATCAGCCGCAGCGATAATGCCCTGCTTGTGGACTATGGCCGCTCGCGCGGCGGGCAGGATCTCCGTCACCTTCTGGCGCGACAATGCGCGGAGGAAGGTTTGCCGGTCGATCCCGACATGGTGCTGCTGACCGGCTCCGGATCACAGACCCTGGACCTGATCTGCCGCCTCTTGCTGCGTCCGGGCGATACGGTTCTGGTTGATGATCCCTGCTACTTCAACTTCCAGGCGCTGCTGCGCGTCCTCGGGGTCCGCATCGTGTCGGTGCCCTTCACCCGCGACGGTCCCGATCTGGCCGCGTTCGCCAAAGCCTTGGAGATTCATCGGCCGCGCCTCTACCTGACGAACTCCGCGCTGCACAATCCGACCGGTGCCACGCTGTCGGCACAGACCGCGCACCGCCTGCTGTTGCTTGCGGCTGAATGGAATCTGACCATCGTGGAGGACGACACATTCGCCGCGTTGGAACCGGACCTGTCGCCTCGCCTTGCCATCCTCGACGGGCTGCAACGCGTCATCCGGATCGGCAGCTTTTCCAAGACGCTTTCGGCTGCGGCCCGCTGTGGCTACGTCATCGCACGGCCGGAGCTAGTCGAGGCGCTGACTGACTTGCAGGTCGCCACCAACTTTGGCGGGCCGAGCCCCATTACCGCAGAAATCGTCCGGATCACGCTGGCGGACGGAAGCTACCGCAAGCACATCGCCGCCACCCGAACGCGGCTCGCGCGGGCGCGGCGGGACGCTAGCGAGAGGCTGGACCGGCTGGGGATCGTGCCTTGGCTCATGCCCCGCGGGGGCTTCTACCTGTGGTGTCAACTGCCGGAAGGGAAGGACGCGCAAATCGTTGCCAAAGCCGCTCTGGAAAGAGGGGTAGTTGTTGCCCCCGGCAACGTATTCAGCGCTGCCGGGACCGCAGGAGACTTCATGCGTTTGAACGTCAGTCAGGTAGCGTCTCCCGTCTTTGAGCACCTGGCGGAGATCTTGCGAACGTCCGGTTAGGGCTCTGAGCGCTGGCCCAGCATGGACCGACGCAGCTGAAAAATGGCAACTCTTGCCCGATCACAGGGGAAGTGGATGCCGCTTCGCTTTATCGTTGCCACGGGCTGGTCTTCACCTCCGCCGGAAGCGCTGCGGGGATCGACCTGTTGATCGAGATCGTGAAGCGAGATTTCGGTCCCGAAGCCGCGAACTCGGTCGCGCGCCGTCTGGTGGTGCCGGCCCACTGGACGGGCGGTCAGGCTCAGTCCTTGAGCGCCCCGTGCCGGTCCACTGAGGCGGGCAGATCGCGCCGCTCCTCGACCGGATGCGCGGGGTGCTGGATCAGGACTGGCCGGTGGAGCGCATGGCCGAGGATTGGAGGATGAGCTCCCGCACCTTCCTGCGACGCTTCCACGACCCGACCGGCGGCACGCCGGGCGACTGGCTGATCGCGGAGCGGGTCGAGGCGGCCAAGGCCCTACTGCGCGGCGGCGCGCTCGGCATCGAGGCGATCGCCGAGGCCGTGGGGTTCGGATCGGCCCACGCCCTACGTTACCACTTCCGCACCCGCGCCGAATTGCCACCCTCGGCCTATCGGCAGCGGTTCCTGCCAGTGGCTAGACTCGCCGACGCGTGATGGACGGAGCCATCATTGCCCAAGACGGCAAGGCGGTAGCAATCGGCCGCTTGCTTCACAAATCGTTCTCAGGGCGAATTATCCGTATTTTCGGCTGTCCCATACATGGTGCGACCCGCCCTCTCAGAATGCTGCCCCCTGATGATTCAACTAATCTGGCTGACCTATAGTATTACCTAAACGGAATTATCCGTGATTTCCTGAGGTTATCCACATTGTCGTGCATTTGCGGGCGTATTCGCATTTGGTGCGCAAATCGGCAGTTAGTAAGATGGGGGTATGAAAAATGATGCCGTCATATACGTTACGAACCATCCGGTAACACCCGCCGCAATTGCGCGGCATCTCGGAATCTGCGCTCCGATGGTGCGGCCGACAATGGGCGATCTTGGATGCCGGATGCTCCCTGGCGGCCGCTATGACCTCGCCGAACTGTGGCGGCGTATTTGGGGCATCGATCGCGTGCCGCGGGCGTGGCTCGAGGCCATGGAAAGGCCGCTTCTGTCCATTGAGGCTGTGGCTGAAATGGTCGGCGTCCACTCAGCCACCATTCGCCGCGCGGGTAACACACGTTCTCCGAAATGGCGCCTCCCGGATCACTGCGACCTGGGCGAACGGACCCGTCGTTATCTTCCTCTGCATATCGAAGCCTGGCTTCGCGGGGAGCCGCCGGAGGATTGGCTGAAGCGGCAGTATCGGCCTTCCGGGCCGCTTGGCCTGCGTCTCAGAGGGGCAGGGAATGCCCAATTCGAGGTGCCATTCTGAATTAGCGCACAGTCCTGAAACCAACCAACTTTATGACAAACACCCATCGAATTTCGGCTCAGGAAACGGAACGAGTGTTTCTCATTCCTCGAAAATCTAACGCAATAACCGAAAATAACGAACAATGAAGCACAGCTTTCCCGTCAAATCCATACCGGTGCATCCTGAAATGCCCGAGCCTCCGGAAAACATGCAGGACGTCCTGATTTGGCTCCAGAACAAGCGTCCCTATGCCTACGCGACGATCATCGATTACAAGGCCCAGATCGCGCGCATTCCCGAAATCTTCGGCGTCAACAATCTCCGTTACGTCGAGGCGGATGCCGCACTGTTCAACCCTCGTTTGAAACAGAACCGCTTTCCTGCGGAGCACTTCAAGAGCAACGAAGCCTGGCTGCGTTGGTCGGGCAAGATCATCGGCATGCTGAGCAGGTTCCACGGAGAGACCGATGCGCGTCGCGAGCGCCGCAAACGCCAGGACGGCTGGTTGCACCTCTTGGACCTTGCCAATCTTCAGGTCGGGGTCGGCACCGGACGCTCTCCCAAAATGCTGATCCCGATCCGCGTCCTGGCAGACGAAGCGCGCAAGGCTGGGATTGAACCCCACGCCCTGACTGCTGGGTGGTTTGCCGCCCTCGGGGACGAATTGCCTCGAGCTCGATGGGACTCCGTTCGTCTCTCGCTGAAAAACCTCCACATCCTGGCGAGCCTCTCTCCGGACATCGCAACCATGTTGCCGATGGAGACGCTGCCGGAGTCGGTGCAGGCGCGGCGCGCGAAACAGTATACCTTGTCTGAGGCTCTGGCCCGCCAAGCGGACCAGTTGATTGAGGAGATCGGGGCGGGTGTGTATGACCCGATCATGGGTGACCGGGTCGGTTGTTTGGCACCGGCGACGCTTGCGGTCAAGCGCGCGGCCTTGCGCAAATACCTGGGTGCGGGCGTCGCCCACGATATCATTTCCCGGGACTGCGTGGATTTGAAGCAGGCCTTCGCGGAAAACGTTTTTTACAAAGTCGTTCGTGCCTTGTGCCAGGAAACGGACCCTTCCCGTCGCATTTCCGCACGCAGCCTGCACCAGTATGTCGACGCGTGGATGGCACTCGGGGCTCATCTTGGGGTTCCGGTCTCCTTTATGAAGGACAGCCAGAAGCGCAACGCTACCCTCAAACAGGGGCGCGAACTGCGCAAGACCATGCCGCGCGAGACCCGGGAGTTCTGCGCCGGACTGTTGCGGAACAGAGGAAAAGAAATGACCTTCCGGTCGCTGCACCTCCGTTTCAAAGAACACGCCGAGAGGCTGATTGCGGCCGACGAGCCGACCACTAGCTTCACGGAAGAGCATATCATCCAGTTCGGCATCCTAGGGGCCTATTCGGCCATTGCTCTCTGGGGGCTGCCGTTGCGCATTGCGAATATGCGGGACCTGCGCCATCTCGGCCCGCACCCGAACCTTGTTTTGCCCCAGCAGGCGCGTGCGAGGGCTCGCCTGCAGATTCCCAAGGAAGCGGTGAAGAACCGGGTGGACATCAGCGCTCACCTCGCTCAGGGGCCGACGCGGGGCCTGGAAGTGGTGGAATGGTATATCGAGCATATTCGGCCCCGCATTCCCTGGGCGGACCGCTCCGAATATCTTTTCCCCGGATACAACGGGAAGAGCATCAGCGATAAGGCCCTGCGCAACTGGTTGCAGCACCATTCGCGCGATCTCGGAATTCAGATGTCACCGCATAATTTCCGGCATGGTCTGGCTTCGCTCTGGTTGCGCAGCCGCCCCGGCGACTACAGCGGAGCTGCGCGTCTGTTGTGCAACTCTCCCGCCACCGTCCGCACGTATTACGCCTGGATCGATCATGAGGCGGAAATGATCAACGTCCAGAACGAGTTGGCGAGGCAGGCCGGGTTCCGGGTCGACGATAAGGAAAATTATGATAAGAAGTAAGATCCCGAGCACCGGGTGGGGTCTGGCCCGGATCCACGAAAGCATTCGTGGCGAACATTGGGGCGACCTGCGCCCTGAGGATATCGGTGCAATGCTGCTCGATGGCCGGATCGCCGCCCAGGAACTTCACGACCTGAATACGTTCCTGAGCTTGTATGTGCCTCGCCAGACCGGGGTTGCGTCCCCGCCCCTATGCCGCCTCCTGGAATCGTGGCCGGTCCCGAAACTTTATAGTATGCGGCGCGGCATGTGGGCGCTGTTCAGCGCTCATCCGTTGCTACGTGAGCTGGACGCGCTGATTGCCGAACGGGTTCAACCCGCCGCTATGAAATACGCGTCCTACAAGACCCGCGCCCGCCGCTTCTCGGTTCAGCCTGAGGAATTGCCGGCATCGTGGAAAGGTGCGCTGGAGCGCATGGCGGACGGCATGCCGGGGCAGGCTGACAGGTGCCTGGGCGTGCCCGTGCCTTCGATGCAGGTGACCATGCGCACCAAACTTTGTGAGTGCATCATGGCGGCACGTGTGGCGGGGATTCCGGAAGAGATGAGCGTGGCGGCAATGGTCGCCTACGAGAAGTCTTTGTTGCAGCGCGAACGCCCCCTGTCGCCTGTCACCATTAAGTCCGCGATCCGTCAGGTGCAGGGCTTTGCGCTGTATCTCGGCGCACCCGATGATGTGTTGGCACATCTTGCCAAGCGGGTGCGGGTGCATGAGGGGCGGGCGAACGGTTCCACGCCGCTCAAGGAAGCCAAGGTCTTGGCACTGCCATCTTATGAGGACATCTTCGAAAAGGCCTTTGATCTTCTCGGAGAGGCAGATGCAACCAAGAACGCGGTGCAGGCCCAGTTCAAGCGCAATGCGGCCGTCGCCATGACCCTCTTCTGTCCCTTTCCGGTGCGGGCGGCAGACACCGTGATGCGGTTCGGCAGAGAAATCACCTGGGACGGGCAGATGTATCGGTTCGACCTCGTGCTGTCGAAGAACAAGCGGCCCTATACTGCACCGATAATCCCGGTGTTTGGATTTTTCATTGACCAACTGATTTTGCAGGGGGCCGATCTCGAACACCTCGCAGATTTGCGGACGGCGTGCTTCCAGGCCAAACGCCCCCTGTTCGTCACCTACGAAGGACGGCATCCGCACCCACGCTATGCTAGCCATCTTTGGAAGCAGGTTCTAGGCACGGGGGGGCATGCCGCCCGGACGAAGCTCCACGATGAGTTCGGACGGCTCGGCTCGCGCGGAGTCGAGCTCGCAATGCGGGCTTGTGGACAGCGGAGTGAAAAGACCGCCGAGGCCTATCGCACCCGCGCCTTCCAGATGCTTGCCATCGAGAGGGCGCATGCGGATTTCATTGGCGAGATCACCGATGCAGAGTGGAAGGAGTTTTTCGGGTAGGGTTCCAACTTAATGGAGGGTCAGCGGTGTCGGCTATCTGATTTCCGTTCGTTCACCGCCGACCTTGTTAAGCCAAAGTTCGAAAAGAGCAAGCAAGTTGAGCCGGGGATCGTGACACCCCAGGGGGTCAAGGCGCGAATAGACAACGCGTAATTTTGATTGGGACCTGATCTGCGGACTTCATCTGGGCCAGCGGACCGCCGCTCATAAAGGCCGTAGACATGACTGCTTTCGGCAGAGAAACGTCAGCTTCACCACTTGTGCATCAGGGGCCGTCCGGACGTGATATAGAATCTCTTTCGCGTAGCTTAGACCGCACGAACGTGTCCAACCTTGCAGTTTGCACTTCTGTATCGGTAGCATGCCCTCTTCGTTTCTATGCGACGTATTCTGGACACAAGATATTTGGGGGAACTGACGCCGTTCCGAGCGCGAAAGAATATGCTGCCGGGCTACGTTAAAGCGCGCAGCCTGCCCCTGCATCACGCGCGTGCAAAGTCCAAGAAGTCGGCGTTGATGACGTCGGGATGCGTCGCGAACATGCCATGCGACAGGCCGAGATAGGTCTTCAACGTGCCGTTCCGCAGCAGCTTGATCGACTTGTGCGCCGAGTTGTCGATCGGCACGACCTGATCATCCTCGCGGTGCAGCACCAGCACCAGCACCGGCACGGTGATCGACTTCAGATCCTTGGTGGAGTCGGTTTCGGAAAAGGCGGCGATCTCGTCGCAATGGGCCTTCGCACCACCGGCAATGCCCTGCCGCCACCAGATGTCGATCAGTCCTTGGCTGACGTTCGCCCCCTCGTGGTTGAAGCCGTAGAACGGGCCTGAAGGAACGTCGATGTAAAACTGCCTATCCGCAAGAACGGGCGACGATGGCGCGAGGACTGCCCCGCTGCAAAAGCGCGCAACAAAATCCTCAAGCTCACACAAAGCCTGGGGCGATCAGTCTGGAAACGCTGGTCCGGAGATTACGCTCGGAGCCGGATCGAAGCAAAGATGAGGTGCCTGAAAGCGTTCTGGGAACGTATCACTCCGCGCGATCCGGACCGCTAGACAGCCGACGTTTAGATCCGCGTTGCACTCATGAACCGTTTCAATGCGCTCGGCACCGCCGAAATCTAATGCATGGCCGGAGCCCACCGGGGAAGGGGGGGGCGGACAACGGCTGCCTTCTGCAACAATGCCAACCGGAACAAAACCTACGCAAGTTTGGTGCCGCTACAAGAAAGGCACCGATATCTGCGCGATCATGCAAGCCTTGGATTTCGGCGGGGCGATGCCCCATTGGTCGGTTCGCCCGGGCGGCCATGTCCAATCTGCGGGACCGCCGACACGGTAATCATCATTGACCTGGAGAACCTCGGCCGTGTGCTCCACCACCAGCCCGAACGGGTCCACAAAATACAGGAACACGTTGTCGCCCGGCCCGTGACGGCCAGGTCCCCAGCCGATCTGAAAACCCGCATCGGTCATCCGCCCCGAGGCCTTCATCATGGATTCCCAATCGGGGTGGTTGAAGGCCACGTGGTTCAGGGTATCCACCTCGGCGATCGCCAGAACGATAGAATGGTGATCCGAATTGGTGCGCAGGAACCCCATCATCTTGGAACGGTCGGTCAGAACGAATCCGAGGCCTCTCTCAAGAAATGCGATATCGGCATCCAGATCGGCACTGTTGATGTTCACATGTGCCAGACGGTCGGGCATGTGGCGGTCTTCCGCATCCAGCGGCGCGGACTGACCATCCCCTTGCACCACCCGGACAAGACGCCCGGACGGATCGCGAACAGAAAACCCCGTGCCTCCACCGTGATCGGCCAGATCGCCGATTGTATCCTGCAGAACGCCCCCCGCTGCGATCATCCGGTCACGCAGTTCGCCCAAATCGGTGTTTTGGGCGGCGCGCCAGGTTATGGACAGAACACCTGTCCGGGCACCCTGCGTCAACCGGAGAATGTAGGGATCCGGTCCGCTGCCCCGCAGCCATACCGACCCTGTCTCCTGCGCCGCCTCCACTAGCCCCCAAGTGCCGGTATAGAACGCACGTGCAGCGGCGAGATCCGGTATTTCCACCTCGACGCTGCGAAGGCCACTGATGAGGAAACGACCTTCCATGCCTACGCCTCCGCCTGCACGGTGCTGATCAGCGACCCGACGCCGTCGATGCGGATTTCAATCTGGTCGCCGGGCTTCATCCACACCGGCGGCGTGCGCTTGGCGCCAACCCCGCCGGGCGTGCCCGTAGCGATCACGTCGCCGGGGGACAGCTTTGTGAATTGCGACGCATAGGCGATGATCACCGGGATCGGGAAAATCATGTGCGCAACCGGCGCTTCTTGCATGATCTCACCGTTCAGAAGCGAGCGGACGGTCACCGCGTTCAAGTCCGCAATCTCGCCCGGAGTAACAAGCTCGGGGCCGAAGGGGGCGGTGCCGGGAAAGTTCTTGCCCGGAATGAACTGGTTGGTGTGCCATTGCCAATCACGCACCGACGCATCGTTAAAGCAAGCGAACCCAGCCACATGGGCCATGGCCTGATCCTCGGGGATGTTGCGGCCGCCCTTGCCGATGACGATCGCAAGCTCGGCCTCGTAATCAAGATCGCCCGACACGGCGGGCCGGATGATCGGATCGTTCGCACCCACAAGCGTGTCGGCGAAGCGCGTGAAGATTGAGGGATAGGACACGGCCGCGCGCCCCGTCTCCTTGCGGTGGCTTTCGTAATTGTGCCCAACGCACAGGATCTTCGCGGGATCGGGAATGACCGGAAGCAGCCGCACATCGCGCAGCGGATGGCGGGGGGCATCGCCTGTCAGCCGCAGGGCATCCTGCGCGATGGCCTGCCGGAGTCCTTTTGGCGCATCCGGCAGCGCCCCCAGATCGATGACATAGTCCCCCTCGACCCGCCCCCACGACGCGCGCCCGCCCTGTTCGAAGCTGATGAACCGCATGATGTTGTCCTTTCCCGCCGTCAAACGGCGTCGCTGGTGACGGGCGGATGCTTTACCCCCATCCGCCCTGTGATCAGATCGATATGTCCGGCCATGTCGACGGCGCTGCCCGCCGTGGCCGCAACGTAGAAATCCGGACGCACCAGCACGTGATGGGCGTCCGAGGCATCGAACCACGCGGCCAGATGCCCCTCCGGGTCCGGCAGATCGCGGCCAAGCACGAACGGCCGCCCGCCCAGCCGGGCCAACGCGACGGCACCGTTCGGCGGCAACGTCTCATCCCGGCGTGACAGCAGCACCCATCCGCCCTTGGTCACATCGTCCAGCAGCGCGCCATCCGCACCCATCACCGGATTGATGAACCGCTGGCCCGCGCCGGCGGCGATGATGCTCGAGGCCAGCGGCGCGATCAGTTCGGAGGCCGTGCGGATGTCGCGCTGCCCCCGAACGCGGATGTCGCGGGCGTGGGCGGCACCCTTGTCCAGCACGCAGATGTAGTGTCCCGCCTCGATCGCCTTGCCGACGATGTGGCGCACCTGCGCCTCGCGCTCGGTCTGATAGCTGTCCAAAAGACTGGGCGGCGCTTTACCCCCCTGCACCAAAGCCAGCTTCCACGCCAGGTTCGCAGCATCGCGCATCCCGTGGCACATGCCCTGCCCGAAGAAGGGTGGCGTCTGATGAGCGGCATCGCCCGCCAGCAGCACCGGCCCTTTGCGCCAATGCGTAGCGATCAGTCCGTGGAACCGATACGTCGCCGCGCGGATGACGCGGTGGGGCACATTCTTCACCCAAGGTGCGATTAGTGCGGCTACGGTGTCGGGATGGGCCATCTGCGCGTCATCCTCGCCGGGCAGCAGCATGAATTCCCAGCGGCGGTGGTTGCCCCGCCCGGGAACAATCGTGGCCGGCCGGTCCGGGTCGCACATCATGACCGACAGGCGCTGTAGGTTCGCCCCCTCGGGCACGCCGGTCAGATCGGGGAAGGTGATCGGCCCTTCGATTTCGGCATCGACGACAAGCCACGGCTCTTCGAAATCCATATCGTCCAGTCGGATGCCAAGGGACTTCCGCACCATGCTGCGCGCTCCGTCCGTGCCGACAATCCATCGCGTGCGGATGGCGTCACCGCCGACGGCCACACGCGCGGCGTCGCCGTCGATCGCAACGCCCGTGGCCTCGGTGCCAAGGCGCACCGTCACGTTGGGATACCGGGAAAGGCCGCGGCGCAGAACCTCCTCCAACTCCGGCTGATAGAAGAAATAGTCGTTGGCATGGCCAAACGGGCGCGGCTGCCCTGCGGCGCTGAGAAAGCGAATGACACCGCGATCGGCCCCGATGTGCAGATGCCCGTCCGCCGCGAACAATCGGTCGCGGATCGGGTCCAGCAGATCCACATCCTGAAGCAGGCGCAGCATCTCGTGATCGACATGCACGGCGCGGGGAAGCGCATAGGGTGCTGAGTCGCGCTCCAATACCAGAACGCGCAGGCCCGCCCGCCCTAGCAGGTTCGCGGCATAGGCCCCGACAGGTCCGCATCCGACGACGGTCACATCCCATTCAGGTGTCATGGAAATCTCCTTTCCGCGCATGGGGTCAGTAAAGCGTGTCCGGTAGCCAGAGCGCGAGCTGCGGCACCGCGAACAGCAGGATGATCAGGACCACCGGCGCCACTAGAAACGGCAGGATTCCGCGAAAGACCGTGCCCATGGACAGGGTTGCGCTTTGGGTCTTGATGATGAAAAGGTTCATTCCGACGGGCGGCGTGATCAGCCCCAGCTCCACCAAAACGGCGACCAGAACGCCGAACCAGATCGGATCGAAGCCAAACCCTGTCACGATGGGCAGGCACACTGGCACCATGATCAAGACCATGCCGATCCCCTCCAAAAAGCAGCCCATCACGATGAAGATTGCCACGATTAGCCCCATGACCACCGCAGGCGCTAGGTTTGCCTCTTGCGCCAGTGACAGCAGCGTGTCCGGAAGCCGCGTTTGGACCACGAAATTGGCGAACATGGTGGCCGCGATGATGATCATAAACAACGCGGAGGAAATCACGACCGACGCCTTCAACGCCCGCATGAATGTCTTTACCGTCAGCGTGCGACGCAAAAAGCCGATCACGATTGCTCCGAAGGCCCCAACGGAGGCCGCCTCGTTCGGGCTGAAGATGCCCGCATAGATGCCCCCGATTGAGATGACGAACAGCAGCATGAATTGCCACGGACGCAGCAAGGCCAGAAGGCGCTGCCCCATCGTGATACGCTCGGCCCCCGGGGGCGGACCGGCCCGCCCCGCAAGAACGACGGACACCCCCATATACAGGACCATAAGAACGATCCCCGGGATCAGCGACGCCGCGAACAATCGCGCGACCGACGCTTCGGCGATGGAGCCGTAGATGACAAGGATGATCGACGGCGGGATGAGGATGCCGAGCGAGCCGCCGGCCGCGATGGACCCCGCAGAATAGCCGTCCTCATAGCCTGCTTTCTGCATCTCGGGCATGGCGATGCGGGTCATACTGGCGGCGGTGGCCACCGAGGATCCGCAGATCGCCCCGAAGGCCCCCGATGCGGCGATCGAGGCGATGGACAGCCCGCCCCGGATGCCGGTGGTGAATATCCGGGCCGCCGCGAACAATTCGGCCGACATGCGCGAACCGGACGCCACCTCGCCCATCAGCACGAACAGGGGGATCACCGAAAGCGCATAGCTGCCGGCCGTGTCGAAGGTGCTGGTTCCCGTCAGCATGGTGGCGACGGGCAGCCCGTTCAGCACAATATTTCCGGCGATCCCGACTAGCGCCAGGGTCAGCCACACCGGCTGACGCAGCAATAACAGCACGAACATCGCACCGATGCCGCCCAGCCCAAGGGTAAAGGCGCTCATGACCGGACCTCGGCCATGCGGTGAGCCGCTTCGGAACCGCGTCGGACCAGCATGCGCAGGGCGACGCAGATGTTCCCCGCCAGACCGACATAAGCGACTGCCCAAAGCACCCAGAGCGGCACTCCCAGTTCCAACGACCGGTCGCCATAGGCATAGGCTTCCCAAGCCGGGCCGAACATCGACCATCCTAGGAACAGAAAGAAGCAGATCGTTCCGAAAGCCGCCACCCGCGACAGCAGCGCGATCGCATGGGGCGGCAGGACGGCGTCCACGATGTCGATCACGATCTCGGAGCGGCTCTCCACCACTGGGACGATGCCGAAGAACACCATGACCAGCAGGCTGAAGCCCACCACGTCATAGGCCCCCCGCACGGGCACATCAAAGACCAGACGCAGCACGACGTCCAAAACGACAGTCATCATCATCACGACGATGGCTAGGGCACTTATCGCATAGGATATGCGTGTCAGAAGATCCGGGCGATCCAAGGCGCCCTCCTTTCATTTGCGAACGCTGCGGTCTGGCACGAGGCCGGACCGGATCACTTCGTATAAGCGGCAAGGAAGGCCGAGCCGGGACGGCCGGCATCATCAACGGCCTTGACCTGTGCATCGACGATCGGTGCGAATTCTTCTTTTAGATCAGACAGTTGCGCATCGGACAGCTGGACCATCTGCACCCCGGCATCAGTCATGTAGGCGCGCCCTTCGGCCTCGTTCTCGTCCAGCGTCCGACCAACGGCTTCAGCGTGATCGGGGTCGGAGATGTCGTCCAGAAGCTTTCGCAAATCCGGGGACAGACCGTCATAGGTCTTCTGGTTGATGACGATGGCGAAGGCGGCCGAAGCCAGACCCGGTTCGATCGAGTATTTCAGGACCGGTGCCAGATCGAAGGACTCCGTCGCCTCGAAGGGAAACGCCGTTCCGTCCACGACCCGTTTGGACAGCGCATCGCCTGTTTCGGCCGGGCCGACCGGCACCGGAGAGGCGCCCATCGCCTCGATAACCTGTTGCCAGATTGTCCCAGCATAGCGGATGCGAAGCCCCTTGAAAACCGACAGATCGGACGGATCTTTCGACGCCAGATGCAGCTTCAGCGGCGGGGTCACGGCCATCATCAAGATATGCGTGCCCTTGAATTCTTCGGCTAAATAATCCGGCGCAAGCTCGGTCAGGCGGCGCGAGGTGATGGCGCTTTCGCTGCCCGTCGACGGGAAGGTCAGCGGAAGGCCCGCCAATTCCGTCATCGGAAACCGCCCCGGCGTTGCGCCGCCCAGCACCACGGCGATGTCGGCCGCGCCGGTGCGGGCCAAATCGAACTGGCGCGGCGCCGGACCAAGTTGCGAGGACGGAAACAACTCGATCTTCAGGGCACCGTTGCTTTTTGCTTCAAGCTCCTGCCCCCACTGCATCAGCATTTGGCTGAACACATGATTCGGCGGCAGAAACGTCGTCGCTTTCAGTGTCTGCGCATAGGTTGCCGGCGCAGCGGCGAGCGCCAACGCAGCCACGCAGAGCGATCTCATGAACGTCATGCTGTATCCTCCCATATATTTAAGGGCCTGATTGGCCGCCCCTTCCACGACCCTCCCCGGTCTTGGAAAGAAAAATACGAATCCCGTGAATCGAGAGGAATGTATATTTTGTTTCATGTAAAGACATAATATATTGCAAACGTGCGGATCAAGAACGAGCGATACCATGGTTAAAAACGACATCGCTCCCGGCGGGACCCTGGTGGGACGGCTTCGCGACGATATCCTTGCCGGGCGGCTTGCGCCCGGTCTGAAGCTGCAGATGACTTTCTTGATGCAACGATACGAGGCCGGACAGACCCCCTTGCGCGAGGCACTAAACCGGCTTACCTCGGAAGGGCTTGTCGAAAGCCGTGTGCAGCGTGGCTTCTATGTTAGCTCCGTCTATCCTGGCGAATTGCGCGAACTGACCAAAACCCGGTCCTGGCTGGAAGCCATCGCCCTGCGTGAATCCATGCTCCATGCCACGCCCGAATGGGAAGAGGCGCTGGTGCTTGCCCACCACCGCCTGACCCGCACACCAAGATCCCTTGCCCCGGATACATTCGAAGACAATCCCGAGTGGGAACGCCATCACCGCGATTTTCACAACGTGCTGCTGTCGGGCTGCGGATCGCGCCCCCTGCAAGAGTTCTGCGTGCAGCTGTCCGATCGGCTGTATCGGTATCGGATGCTGTCGATCCGCAAGGTCTTCACGACTCGTCATGTGCGCGACGAACATTCCGAGATTCTACGCTTGGTTCTGAACGGGGACATCACGGGGGCCACGGACGCCTTGTCGCATCATTACGAACGCACGGCGGAAGCAGTTTTGAAGGATATGGAGGCGCTGGACGCCTCCGTCTGACTGTCAATCATGGAAAAAAGCATGCATCAGCCATACGCCTGCACATGCGCCCGCCGGGGCATAGATGTTCATAGCCATGTCGTTCCCTCCACGTTCCCGGACTGGACATCAGAGCCTATTCCTGTGGGATGGCCCAGCACGCAGGCGGCAAGCTGCGGGCATCGCACGGTCGTCATCGACGGGCGCCCTTACCGGACCGTGAGCGATGCCTGCTGGACCGTTGCCCGGCGGATCGAGGACATGGACCGCGCGGGGATTGAGATTCAGGCCCTGTCCCCCATGCCTGAACTCTTCGGTTACTGGCTGGACGCCCCCGTGGCGGACGCACTGATACGCTATACCAACGACGTGATCGCGACGATGGTTCGCGAAGGCGGTGGGCGGTTCGTGGGCCTTGGCGGAGTTCCCCTGCAGGACATGGATATGGCTTTACAGGAACTCTACCGCATCCACACCGAGCTGGGCTTTGCCGGAGTAGAGGTCGGAAGCAACGTGAACGGCGCCCCGATCGGCCACCCAAAATTCGCGGAATTCTTCGCTGAGGTCGCGCGTCTGAACATGGCCGTCTTCGTTCATGCCGTTCGGCCTACAGGTATGGACCGTCTGGTAGGCCCGCCGAATCTGCAGCAGGTCTTAGGTTATCCGAGCGATGTTGGATTGGCGGGAGCATCGATCCTGACCGGCGGGCTGCTGAGGTCACTCCCCGACCTCAGGATCGCGCTGAGCCACGGTGGTGGCACCCTCACGGCCCTGTTGCCGAGGTTGGAACAGGGGTTCAGAACTTTCCCCGCCTTGGCGGAAAGCCTCGGCACATCACCTAGCCAGCAGGCTTGCTCTCTCTATACCGATACGTTGACCTTCGACGCGACTATGTTGAGGCGTGTGGTCGAGGTGTTCGGCGACAAACGGGTGATGATCGGAACTGACTATCCATTCAACTTCCGAGACGATGATCCCCTGGGCCGTATCCATGGCGCGTTTCAGAACGCTGATGTCACCAAGCGGCTGATCCGGACTAACGCTCGAGTATTTCTGGGGCTACCGGCTTAAGTCTCGCGAACACCACAGCTGCCGTCCCTCACCGACCGCTTAGTGGATCTTCTCGCCATCGGCCTCAGCACCATGCCCCCTCATCATTGGGGCATATAGCGGAAGAACTGGTCACATTTCGCGCGGCGCCACCTAGCGAAATTGATCATCAGAGGGGAAAATTGCAGAGGCCACACCTTGCCGCGATAAATGTCACTCTTCCCCCACGGGCACCCCTATATCCCCTTCGTCCTGCAACATCCCCGCATCCTGCATGGCCTCGAGATCGGGCAGGTCGCGGAGGGTATCGAGTCCGAAGGCCTCGAGGAACCCTGCGGCAGTGACATAGGTATAGGGCGCGCCGGGTTCGGGGCTGCGGGGACCGCGGGCGATCAGGCCTTGGCGGTGCAGACGGGCGATGAGGTCACGGCTGACCTCTTTCCCCGTGACGCGGGTGATGGCCTCGCGCGTGATCGGCTGCATATAAGCGATGATGGTCAGCACCAGCGCCTCGCGCTCGGTCATCTCGCGGCGGGTCGGAGCTTCGTCGCCCCGCGCAACGCGGAGAGCGGCGGCGTGACGCGAACGGGTGCGGAACTGCCATCCGCCGGCAACGCGGGCGATCTCGTAAGGGCGATCGGCCAGTTCGGCGATGATGTCTGCGATCAGCAGATCGAGCGCGCAGTCTCGCCCCACCACCTGCGCCAGAACCTCGCGTCCAACCGGTGTGCCGGAGGCGAACAGCACCGCTTCGACCCGGCCCATCCATTCCCGCCAGCGCAGGGCTTGGGGCAGATCCTCCAGCTCCCGATCGAAGCTGTCGCCCATGTTCAGAGCCCGTAAAGCCGGAAGGCGGGGCGCCCGGTCAGCTCCCGGACCACACCAAACCCCGTCAACCGGTCCATCCGTCGCCGCAGCGCGCGATCGTTCCGCGGCACGGCGATTGCGTCCTCACGGAGCAGCCAATCGATCGTTGCCTTAGCCCCCGTGCCGCGCAGCTTCGGAGCGACGGCGCGCAGGGCGGCGGCGCGGTGCTCAAGGTCCCGCCGCAGATCCACCGCCGCCACCGCCCCCCTGCCCCAAGCAACCGCGCAGGCCATGGCCCAGTCCTCGCCACGCATGCGGACGGCGGAGCGCGGCAGATGCGTTGCCAGAAGCGGCACCGGCCGCGCCCAGCCAAGCGCGCGGGCCAGATGCGCATCGCCTAACCACAGCGCCACCCCGCGCGCCTTGGGTCCGAGATTCAAGAGTTCCTCCGCCGCCCCCGCCGCGAACGGCAAGGGCGGCACCCGCCCCGGCAGCCGTGCCCCCTGCCCCGTCAGAACCGATGCCAACTCTTCTGCGACCAGATCGAACATCGACGGCAGCCGCTGCGGCCAATCCCCGCCGCGCAAGGCCCGCGTCTTGCCCAAAAGCCGCCATGCCGCATACTGCCGCCCCGCCGGCCCGGGATCGTCAAGCACTCCTCGAAACGCCCACGCATCGCGTAGCTCGGATTCACGCTCCCCCCGCCCCTCCAGCGCGCAGACCGCCGCCCCAGCCGCAAGTGCAAGACGCTGGCGCCACAGCTCTCCTACCGGCGCCTCGCAGCGCGCCAGTGGATCGAGTAGTGCCAAAGCCGCGCCGGCGAAAAACGGCGCCATCTCCAGGGCTTCGGTGCACAGACCGGCCCGCAGCCAGCACGGCACGGGCGCGGGGTCAGGCGACATAAGGAGAGGCGAGGCAGGGTCTGTCATGCCGGAAGCCTAAAACAGTGCGGCGGATAAGGCGATGAAAAAACCATCAAACCGCCGCCCTTGTCTTGTTTCATTCATGTCCGATAATGTTAAATTATCGGACATGAATGAAACATCCCGCGAAAGCCCCTGAACCCGCATCGAAAGCTACGCCGCCATGGCCGAAACGCCCACCCTGCCCCCCGCAACCGAGGTCTCTTCGGCTCTGCGCGATCTCTCGGCCCGTGCCCGTGGTTATGCCGAAGCGGCGATCGCGCCGAACACCCGCCGCGCCTACGCTTCGGACTGGAGCCATTTCGCCGCCTGGTGCCGCCGCGAGGGACTAGAGACCACCCAGCCCGACCCGCACACGGTTGGCCTCTACATCACCGCCTGCGCCAGCGGCGCGCCCTCGGTCGGCGGCAAGGCGTGCAGCGTCGCCACGATCAACCGCCGTCTCTCGGCGCTGTGCTGGGCCTATGTCCAACGCGGCCAACCGTTGGACCGCACCGACCGGCACATCGCCACGGTCATGGCCGGGATCCGCAACCGCCACGCCCGGCCACCCGTGCGGAAAGCTGCAATCCTGCCCAATGATCTGCGCGCCATGCTGGCCACCTGCGATGCCGCCTCCCTGCGAGGGCTGCGCGACCGGGCCATGCTTCTGATCGGCTTCGCAGGTGGCCTGCGGCGCTCCGAGCTGACCGGTCTTGATCTAGCCCGCGACCAGACCGAGGACGGGCGCGGCTGGATCACGATCCTGCCCGAGGGACTGCTGCTGACGCTCCGCGGCAAGACCGGCTGGCGCGAGGTCGCCATCGGGCGCGGCTCCACGCCCGCCACCTGCCCCACGGAGACGCTGGTAGTCTGGCTGCGCTTCGGGCGTATTGGTCAAGGGCCGCTGTTCCGCCGTGTCTCTGGCACCTCCGTCGGTGCCCTGCGCCTGAACGACCGCGAGGTGGCCCGCATCGTCAAACGCGCCGCCCTTGCCGCCGGTCTGCGCGGTGACATCCCCGAAGCCGACCGCCCTGCCCTGTTCGCCGGCCATTCCCTTCGCGCTGGTCTGGCCAGCAGCGCCGAGGTAGATGAAGCGCACGTTCAACGCCACCTTGGCCACGCCAGCGCCGAGATGACGCGGCGCTATCAACGCGGACGCGATGTCTTCAGGGTCAACCTGACCAAGGCGGCAGGGTTATGAGTTCGGTCACCGGGCCACCGATAGAAAACGGAGTTCGCGGCTGAATAGGCCATCCTGCCCGACGTAGCGTGTTGTTGCTGTGCTGTTGTGCCCGCGGTCACAGTGGCTACGAGATTAAGGGTGCAATCTTGTTCGCGGTCCGCAGAACTGCGAGTCTCGACGCGCGCTTTAAGCCGTAAGTAAGCTTGCCCATAATAACACCCTCCCGCTGGGCTTCGATGGCTCCCCGGCCATTACCACTTAATCTGCACGAAGCAAAATCGGAGCAATCTCTCCAGGTCTCATCAGGAACCTACCCGCCTCGAACTTCCTGCTTACGACAGTGGGATGGCACCATCGCAGGACGGCTGCTCCCACGCAATTCACTCGCCAGCGAACTGTGCCACACTGGGAGACCCGGCACGTTGCGCAAGACGGTCCAGCAGGGTGAGCGGTTCGAAGCTTATACGGCGTCGTCCGCTGACTAGACTGCGAAAGTATGCCTCCATATTCCTCACACGTCCGTGGATTCGGACCATGAGCATCACAGATATTGCAGCAGGCAATGCGCCTAGACTTGTGCGGGCTTCCTCCTGCAATGCAGGCTTGATCCCGATCATTGGCGCGAGCATGTGCCCTAGCGCGATCATATCGTTCTCTGTTCGTGGTGGCTTTTCGGCAAAGTCGAGAGCGTCCTGGCAGGCGATGGCTAGCTTCCCAAGCAATGACTTTAGTTCTGTTCTATGTGGCGAGGCATGCTGATTCAAGCTATTCTTATCTTTATCTTCTATTTTAGACTTAGAATGGTTACGGTCATTATGGCCGCCAGTGTCGGACATTTCGGAAGGGTCATCTGTTTCCATCGTTTTCGTGACGTGTTTGAACTCGGTGCAGGGTAGGGCACTCTTACCCTTATCGGTGGCTGCGTCTTCAGCCGGTCTAACGGCTGAAACAGGGGTGAGTGCGTTAAGGCTGTTGCGCAGATCGCGCAGGTCATCAGCCGTAAGCTTCCGGCGAACGCGCAGGCGCGCCTCGGCGAGCGCTGCCGGAGCAACGTTTTCGCCTTCGAGGCGTGAGATGAGGTCCTTGACGATTGTGATCAGGTGCCGACGCTCGAGCATGCTACGGTTATGCTCATTCAGGGCATGGGACCAGCGATCGCGAGATTCTACCATGGGCTTCAGATCGAAGCCAAATGCTATAGTATCAGCTGGCGATGCGCCACGGCTCACATAGCGTTTGAAGTTCGGGCTGTCGCGTCGCTCTAGGATCCCGATGGCTACCAGATCCGACACATGACGGCGGATCGTGCGTTCGCTGACACCGGCCAGCCTACGCATCAGTTCGCGGGTCGATGCAAAGCAAACAGTTCCGCGACCCGGCTTGAGGCAACTTATCATCGCCGCGAGCGTCTGAATGACCTTTGGCTTCAGCCCCAGCGTAGGGGCCGCATCTCGGATCGTTTGAAAAATGATCCAGGTTTCGTCAGCATTGCCCTTGGGGACAGCGGCATCGATCGCCCCAACGGGGGGGCGGGACATCAGCTTTTTGAATGTCATTCGGTTTTACCGGCCAGATCGCGGAGCCGAGCATCGCCGTCCGGATGCACTCACGAAAGGGTGGGCACAACTCACTGGTCTTCCGAATCGGAAGCTATTGACGGGCACAGTGGAGGCTGGTAGGCATGAGGGTGCAAAAAACGTGACTACCGGGCTCTCCAGGGGATACTCTGGGGGGCTCTTTTCTTATGCGGTCTGTAGCGGTCCTCCTTTCTGTGGTTGTTATGTTGATGGATGGGGCAGGGGCTTAGCCCTTGTCCCGGCTATCCGTCCAGCGGTCATGGAGCAGGCGCAGGATTTCGTCCACGTTATCCTCAAACCACTGTCCGAACTGAGGCTGATGCCGTAATGAGACATTCAGCGAAATGCTTCGACCTGTCTTCTTCAGCGTGCCGATATGACGCCCCGAAAGCGCGAGAGGCCTCGAAGCTGGGAGGGCAGTTCCTGCCGTTGTGCCCGCGGTCACAGCGGCAGGAACGTCGGGTGGGGCAGAGCCAGCCTGGACTGAATGTTTAATAATTTCCTTTGCTTGACGGTAAATTCCATCGAAACGATCCGACCCGGTGCTGTCGGGCGAGCGATCGGGACCGGGGATCAGGGCGCGCAAGTCGATGCCGTCGTCGCGCGCCATTTGCGCGAGCTCCGTCCAAAGCCGGCGACCTATGTCCGGCGCAGCTCCAATATGCAGGATCACCTCGAGAGGCACGTTGTCGACGACCGTCGACATCTTTGAGATGGCGGTGCGGTCGATGCCGAGAGCGTCTTGAATAATCTGAGAGTCATATCCAGCGGATTTCAGCTCGCGGACAAAGAGCGCCTTCTCGATGTAGGACGGGTCGACCCTGAGACTGTTCTCCTGACCTTGCGCAAGGATGGCGGCATCTTCGGCGAGATGCCGGACGATCGCCTTCACACGAGCCGTCGGACCGATCTTCCGAATAGCCGCGAGACGGCGACGGCCATAGACAATGATGAAGCGGTTCATGCTGTCGGGGTGGGGCCGAACGAGTATGGGCACCTGCTGCCCATGCGTCCTGATGCTTTCGGAGAGCCGAGCGATCTCGCCAGGATCGAGTTCGATCCGGTCCTGAACACCGGAATCAATGATCAATGCTGGGTCCAGTTCTTGGATGCCGCTCTCGCTCATGTCCCGCAGGCTGCTTCCGAGGGTTTCCAGTGCGGGCGCACCATGCCTGCGGGCTGGTGCGCCAAGCGCAGGATCCTGAAGCGTTGTAGCAGGCGAAGCCTGATGAGTAAGGGCCGTCTCGAAGATGTTCTTCCGTCCCATCAGGTCCTTCCCCACGACCGCTGGATGAGGCTTTCGATCTCATCCGATACGGCATTGCAGCTCTGCACGGCACGTTCGATGGTCTTCTTCACGAATTTGCCGGGGTCGACCTCGTAGACCGTCTGTTGGGTCATTCCCGCGTCACTGATTGCCGTCGATTTGAGCATCGGTTCCGTCAGGACTTCGTCTTCGAGGATGGCCCGGAGGTAAGCGGCCATCTGTGTCTGAGGCCCGTCGGAGGGCTCGTATCGCGTGAGAAGAAACTTCACGAAGTTCCAGCTGATGGGCTCAGGCCGGTTCGTGTGATGCTGGATCGTTCTGAACAAATCGCCCGCAAGACTGAGGAACTGCGACATGGAGGCGATGTCGAGCATGCTGGGCACCACCGTCACGATAAGCGCGGATGAGGCCGCGAGGGCTGTCAGCGTGGTGAAGCCAAGCTGCGGAGGGCAGTCGATGATCACCAGATCATAGTTCGCCTCCACCCTTCCGAGTTGGATTGTCAGGCGTTCCGCGAAGGTCGGTGAAATCCTCTGGCCAAGCGCGTAGGCGGTATTGGTCTCGTATTCGGATAGGACCAGACCCGCCGGCACGAGGTCCAGATTGTGGAAGTAGGTCTTTTTGATGATATGTTCGATGCCCACCTGATCTTGGTCGTAGCGAAGGCAATCGTAGAGAGTGCCCTTGTCCTGGAACTCAATTTCCGGGCGGTAGCCGAACATGGTAGTCGCGGACGCTTGGGCGTCGGCGTCGACCAGAAGCACCCTATAGCCGCGTAGCGCGAGCCTCTGTGCGACGTGGCAGCTGGAGGTCGATTTCCCCGAACCGCCTTTGAAATTGACAAAGCTGAGCACCTGAAGAGCGTCCCCGGCCTGCCGTCCCGGCCGATAGGAGAGGACATTCTTACCGGTCGTATACATGCGGTCCCGAATCTGATCGATCTTCTCGGCGGAAAACCAGCGATGCCCGCGGGCATCCGTCACAGGCTGAGGAAAATCAGGGTCGTCCGCTAGCCGCGTGTTAAGGTTCGATATGGAGATACCCGTCAGCTCCGAGACCTCGCGTGCAGAGAATAGCCTGAGCATCTTCCGCTCTTCCGGCCGGAACGCATTCTTCATCTGGCGATCCAGCGAGTGCGCCAAGCTCTCGGCGAACTGTGAGATTCGGTCAGAGTTGAAACTCCGTTCCAAAAGACTCATCTCGTTCATCACTGCCTCATACACGACCCTCAAAGGGCTCTTTGCTTATCTTGTATGCCTCTGGCGCGTTCCGATGGCAATAGCCATACAAGACTGTCAAAGGCAATCAAGATAAGCGTTGCCATGCATCAGCCATTTCGGCAACTGTTTTATTTGTTGGAAGGGGCGGAAACCTCCGATAGAGGGGCGTCATGTTGCCTCGGTAGCCCAATCGTTGGCAGATTACCGTGCCTTGATCGCATATCGTCGCAGGATTGCGGGCTGGCCGGGGCGGCGGCCTGATTGGCGCGCCTTTAGCGCGTAGAGGCCACGCTGGAAGGCGCGCCGATCTGGGCGATGCAGGTCACGTCACCGATGTCGATCCTCAGGTTTTCAGTTCCAGCGTCGAGGTGCAGACGGCGGTGGCGGCCGGGATGGCAGATGTCGAGTCATACGTTTCCAGATATGACCGCATAGTCTCGCGGTCGTTGGCACTGACCGTCAGCAGCGGGTCAGGTCCGTCGTAGTCCCAGAGATTGGTGAGGTGGATGAACTTGGAACTGTATTCGTAGGCGACGCTGACCCAGGAGTGGTTGTTCGCGGCATACTGCTTGAACTCGACGTCCTTAATCGGGACGATCTTGTTCTTCGCGGTGATCTGCGTCCAACGCTCGCCTGTCAGCGCCTCGCGGCACAGGCCGTCCCGGTCAGCGAGCGGGACGCTGAAGGCCAGGTAGTCGACGCGCATCAGGCTATCGATTTCTTGGCGGATGATCCCCGCGCAGGCGCCATAGAGGCCCGCCGCGTAAAGCATGTCGAAAGCCTGTCCATGCTCGCGAGTGCGCTTCTCAACGAGGCGCATGTAGGCTCGAAGGTTTTCAGGCATGCCTAGCCGTCCTCAGATCGCATCAGCGCGACGCAGCAGCCATGCCGACAGCACCATCCCGCTCGAAGCGATCATGCTCGCGTCGTCAGCCGACAGCTCCTCTTCGGTTCCCACGACGCGGCCATGGCCTGTTCCCGCAAGGTTTCGGAGTTCGTTAGCCGCGATGATGATCTCCTTTGCGCCGTAGACGATCGAGCGGATCTTCTTCTCAACTTCGCTGGCGGGAGCGCCCTTGGGTGCCATTCCCAATTCGGTGAGGCACCTATTCATCAGGGCAGGAAAGTCGAGCTTCTCCACGCCTGTCACGCCGCGCTTATCGAGGATCGACCGCATGGCGGCTTCGAGAAGATCTTTCGTCGCCCCAATAGCGGCTTTGGGATCGTGCGGCAGCGTCCCTTCAACTCGTGCGGCATACGAACCTAGGTCGATCATGTCGCGGGCAGCATCGACCGTGCCCAAGCTGTGCGACAGCGCCGAGACCAGCGGATCTTGCTGGCCGTGCCAGGCGACAAGGAGATCGTCGGACAGTTCCTTTTGAACCCTCGGGATCTCAAAGAGGACCATGAGCGCCGGGACGTTTTGGCGGCAGAGATGATCGATGAGGTTGATAACGTGCCCCTCGTAGTCATGGTCTCCCCAGTCGCAGCTACGGAGGAACCGGGGGTGATCCGAGATCTCCCTGTCCAGACCGAAACGAATGGCGAACTTCTTCCAGTTGCTGCTGCCATAGGCCTTCGCGACGATCTCAGCCAATTCGACCTTAAACCTACCAAGGGTCGCGGGGTCGTCTGTGATTCCCTCGGGCAGCTCAGGCTTACGCTTAATCTTCGGCATCGGATGCTCCCACTGGCGCATCGAAGAACTAGGGCATTGCGCCTCAGGAAAAAAGGGCGCGATCGCCCGCTGGTAATCTAACGACACCAAGACCGCGGCCGCCACCACTCTGCACCGCTCCCGCACGCCGGTATCGAGCGCGTCCGGCGCCTTTAGGAACTGTGGCGGCGTCGGCATGCCCCAGTTGAGATGGGCTCCCGGGTGGGGCCGATGATGCGGATTCCGAAGCACTACGATTGGGATAGACATCCAGTGACGGCTCAAGGTTGCCAAGACTGTCGGACATCACCCCGACGATATCGCGGATCGCTTGTTGGTTCGTCGTCAGATTATACAGGTTGCACATGAGCTTGGCTCCTTCGTCCGCGATCTTCCCGAAGATATGGCTCGGTTCACGCCTATCACAAATAGCGCGCGGGTCATTGACGCATCGCCCACATAGGAACAAAGGATGAACAAATAATATTGAGTCCCGTCCGAACAGGAGCCCGACACTGCCATGTCCGCGCCTTTCTCCGATCCGGCCCTTGCCACGCTGCGCCATCGGATCGCAGCGATCGAGGGCGGCCATGGCCCGCCATTGGCGGTGCTGCCGTTTGGCGTGTCCGAACTGGACCGTCGTCTGACCAAGGGCGGGCTCGCGTGTTAGATGCCAGGCAAAACCGACTTTTCCGTCAGATCACTGACCCAAATCGCGTGCAGTAAAGTAAAACGGCCATTCGTGCCTAGCGAGACGAACGGCCGAAAAGAGCCCGAAGCCGACATTCAGAACCTTGTCATAAAGGGAAGGTATGTGGAGGTTTTAGTCTGAAGGATTATGCTGTGAAATCGCCGGTGCTGTTCGATCTTGATGAGACGCTGTTAAGCAGGGCAGCATCCGTTCGTATCTTTGTCGAGCAACAATTCTCGGGAAAAGACCTCGGGCGCTTTACCAGTCTGGACACACTTTGCGACCGATTCATGATGCTGGATGCCAGAGGGACCGTATCAAAAAGCGTAGTCTACAAGATCATCACGCAAGAGATGGGGCTTGGGTGCACCGATTGCGGACGGGCGCTTTTTGATGAATACGAGGCTAACGCTTGGAGGCATGCATTCGCCTTCGATGGGATGCGCGAGTTATTGTTGTGGCTGCGCGGCGATGGCCGGAAAATCGGGATAGTCAGCAACGGTCAGACGCATATTCAATTGCGGAGCCTGCTCGCACTGAACCTTGATCGGCTGGTCGATACCTACCTGATTTCGGAAGCCGAAGCTTGTCGGAAGCCTGAGCCAGAGATATTTCGGCGCGCGGCACAGAGGTTGGCTGCCGCACCGCAGGACTGCATTTTCGTCGGTGACTCTCCTCATGCCGACATGGCCGGAGCGCGCGCAGTTCAGATGAGGACCGTTTGGTTTCAGAACGCTTTGCCGTGGCCCGACGATTTCGACTGGCGGCCGGACGCGATAGTTTCGTCTTTGGGCGATGTACGCGGGGTCGTCGAGAATCTGGATGGTGGAGCGTGATACTGCAACCTTCCATATCCAGCATCTAAGGATCGAGGTGGCGAATGCCGGCTTCTCCCGCACAGCCGACCCTCGCGCATCCCGCAGCTAAAGTTCGGTTGGGTCAGAGATGCTTGGCATTCGGGTCGGAATTGCCCAACGCCGCCTACTGACAAGATTCAGGGAATTTGCTGGGAAGGGTCGGAAATGCGCGGCATTCGACATCGCGCTCGGTTGCCTGCACGAGGTGGCGGGCGGCGGCAATGGCGCGGTCGATGGTGCGGCGGCGGCCTGCTTTGCGGCGGGCATCGCGGCACGGCTGCCGGGGCAGGTGCTGTGGTGCGTGACGCAGGCCGATCTCTTTGCGCCGGGGTTGGAGCAGGCGGGCCTGCCCGCGACCCGCGTGATCCATGTCGAGGCGGGCGATGATACTGCGGTCCTTGCTTGCATGGAGGAAGGGCTGCGCCATGGCGGGCTGGCGGCCGTGGTGGCCGATGTGGCGCGGCTGTCGATGACGGCATCCCGCCGGCTGCATCTGGCGGCCAAGGGCTCGGGAACCACCGGCATCGCCTTGCGACGCTGGCGCCGGCAGGCGGAGGCCAGCGACTTCGGCCAACCGACGGCAGCGATGACGCGCTGGCGGGTTTCGGCGCTGCCTTCTGCACCGCTGCCGGTGCAGGGGGTGGGCCGCGCGCGTTGGATGGTGGAATTGCTCCGCGCGCGGGCGGGCGAGAGTTTCGATATCGAATTGGAGGCATGCGATGGCACGGGTCATCTCGGTCTTCCTGCCGATGTGGCCGGTGGACCGGCTGCGACGGCAGGAAGACTCGCCTTCGGATAGGCCACTGGTGCTGGCGGGGCGCATCGGCAACCGCCGGGTGCTGACGGCGGTGGATGCCGGCGCGGCGGGCCTCGGCGTTACCGTCGGCATGCCGGTCAGCAAGGCGCAGGCGTTGGTGCAGGGTCTGCGGATCGAAGCTGCGAACCCAGAGGCCGATCTGGCCAGTCTGGAGCGCTTGGCGTTCTGGATCCTGCAACGCATCGCGCCCATCGTCGCGGTCGATCCGCCGGACGGCATCGTGATCGACAGCACGGGGGCCGACCATCTGCATGGCGGCGAAGAGGCGCTGTTAGAGGCGCTGACCGGCCGCCTTGCCCTGTCGGGCGTGACGGCGCGGGCGGCGGTGGCGGACACATGGGGCGCGGCCCATGCGCTGGCGCGGTTCGGCGGCGATCTGCACGCCATGCCGCCCGAGGCGCTGCGCCTGCCCCCCGCCACCGTCGCGGGGTTGCGCGATATGGGCTTTGCCACCATCGGCGATCTGATGGCTGCGCCCCGTGCGCCGCTGACCCGCCGTTTCGGCTCCGAACTGATCCGCCGCATCGATCAGATGTTCGGCGATGCAGCCGAGCCCATCGACGCCCTGCGCCCCCCAGGTCTGATCGAGACCCGCCGCGCCTTTGCCGAACCCATCGGCGCGGCGGAAACCATCGCGCGGTATATCAACAAGCTGGTTGTGGCCCTGTGTGCAATTCTGGACGAACGCGGCCTTGGCGTGCGCCGTCTGGACCTGATCTGCCACCGCGTCGACCGAGAGCGTCAAACCGTCCGCATCGGCCTTGCCGTGCCGCAGCGCGATCCGCAGCGCCTGACGCGGCTCCTCTGCGACAGGATCCCCACCATCGCCCCCGGCTTCGGGATAGAGATCATGACCCTGACCGCCACCATCACCGAGCCCTTGGCTGCACGGCAGACCAGCACCCTCGCGCCCGAGGCACCGGACCTGTCCGGCCTGATCGACACGCTGGCGGGCCGCGTCGGCCATCGCGCCATCTACCGCATTGCCCCCGTCGCCAGCGATGTGCCCGAACGCTCCGTCCGCCGCATTCCCGCGCTGTCCGAACCTACCGCCGAGGGCTATGTCCTCGGCATCACCTCGATCGATCCGGGTCGCAACGATCTGCTGTTCGAACGCTTCATCTCCGAAGAGCGGCGGGAGCCGCCCGACATCGACGTCGACTTCGAGCATGAACGGCGCGAGGAGGTGATCCAGTGGATCTACAAGACCTACGGCCGCACCCATGCCGCGCTGACGGCGGTGGTCACCCGCTACCGCGCCAAGGGGGCGCTGCGCGATGTCGGCAAGGCGATGGGCCTGCCAGAGGATCTGATCTCGGCGATGTCCGCCTCGATCTGGGCCTGGTCCGAGGAGGGCCTGACCGACGCGCAATTGGAGGAGTTGAACCTGAACCCCTCCGACCGCCGGCTGCGCCTGACGATGGAGTTGGCCCAGCAGCTGATGGGCGCGCCGCGCCATCTCTCGCAGCATCCCGGCGGCTTCGTTCTGACCCACGATCGACTGGACGATCTGGTGCCCATCGAGCCCGCCGCGATGGAGGACCGCCAGATCATCGAATGGGACAAGGACAACATCGACGCGCTGAAGTTCATGAAGGTGGACGTGCTGGCCCTCGGGATGCTGACCTGCATGGCCAAGGGCCTGAAGCTGATCGCGGACCATAAGGGCGCGGCGTATGACCTTGCCACCATCCCCGCCGAGGACCCGCGCACCTATGCGATGATCCGCAAGGCCGACACGCTGGGCACCTTCCAGATCGAAAGCCGCGCGCAGATGGCGATGTTGCCGCGCCTGAAGCCGCGCACCTATTACGATCTGGTCGTGCAGGTCGCTATCGTCCGCCCCGGTCCGATCCAGGGCGACATGGTCCACCCCTATCTGCGCCGCCGCGCAGGGCTGGAGGCTGTGGAATATCCCAAGCCCGAGCTGGAGAAGGTGCTGGGCAAGACGCTCGGCGTGCCGCTGTTCCAAGAGCAGGCGATGCGGGTGGCCATCGAATGCGCGGGCTTCACGCCCGGCGAGGCCGACATGCTGCGAAAGTCCATGGCGACCTTCAAGTTTACCGGCGGTGTCAGCGCGTTCCGTGACAAGCTGATCGACGGGATGGTCGCGCGCGGCTACGAAGCCGGTTTCGCCGAGCGGACGTTCAGGCAGCTTGAGGGGTTCGGCAGCTACGGTTTCCCCGAAAGCCATGCGGCCAGTTTTGCCCTCATCGCCTATGCCTCATCCTGGCTGAAGTGCTGGCACCCCGACGCCTTCTGCGCCGCGCTGCTGAACAGTCAGCCTATGGGGTTCTATGCCCCGGCGCAGATCGTGCGCGATGCCCGCGATCACGGGGTGGAGGTGCGGCCCGTCTGCGTGAACGTATCCGAATGGGACTGCACGCTGGAAGGGGGCGCCGTCCGGCTTGGCCTGCGCATGGTGAAGGGGCTGGCCGAGGCGCATGCCGCTGCGATTGCCCGCACCGCGCCCTTCACCTCGGTCGAGGATCTCTGGCGCCGTGCCCGCGTTCCCGCTGCCGCTTTGACCTGCATTGCCCAAGCGGATGGCTTCCACAGCTTCGGCCTGAGCCGCCGTCAGGCCGTCTGGGCTATCAAGGGCCTACCCGACACCGACCTGCCGCTTTTCGCTGCCGCCGAGAGCGCAGAGCCTGCCGTCCCCTTGCGCCCGATGACCGCAGGGCGGGAAGTGGTCGAGGATTATAGCCGCACCGGCCTGTCCCTGCGCCAACATCCGGTCGCCTTCCTGCGCGGCGATCTGGCGAAGCGCCGCATCCTGACCTGCGCCGAAGCGATGGCCCTGCCGAACCGCCACTGGGCCGAAGTGGCAGGGCTGGTGCTGGTCCGCCAGCGCCCCAGCTCGGCCAAAGGCACCATGTTCATCACCCTCGAGGACGAGACCGGCATCGCCAACCTCGTCGTCTGGCCGAAGATCTTCGAGGCCAACCGCCGCACCATCCTCGCCGCCGGCATGATCGCCGCCCGCGGCCGCATCCAACGCGAAGGGGAGGTCGTCCACTTCGTCGTTCAGCATCTGGCCAATTTTTCCGCCGCCCTCGGCAGCGTCGGAAGTCGCGGTGCTTTTCCGTTGCCCATTAAGCGCGGCGACGAGTTCTATCACGGCAGCCCGACGCCTGATCCGCGCCATCCGAAACCGCCGCCACCCGGCGGGCCGAAGCCCCGCCACATGTTCATCCGCGATCTGCATCTCGATACGATCCGCATGAAGACGCGGGATTTTCGGTGAGTTGGATGGTAGTATGACGTTCTAATCTGGTCGCGAATTCCGCCAGAGGCACTCCTTGAGCTTTTCGATATTTGAACCTGCGTAGAATAGCATGCAGGGCGCGTAGTCACCGCCGATCAGATGGCACCGCCTCGGGAGCGGAGGTGGTCATATTCCGATGCCAAGCTTGGATTTCTCCGCTGATCGTCTTTCGGAAGGTGCTTGAGCAACTCGTGTTTCTCTACCCACCACTTGAAGTCCATACCCCAATTTGTAGAGCAGTTGAACATGAGAAGCTTCACCTCCGCGGAGCTTAGCTGTGCTCGAAGAATTTTAGAATAAACTTCTCTCTCGTTGTCATCCGCTTCAAGAAATTCAATTTGCCGAACACAGTTATACATGAGCCGAAAGTATGGCCCCAAGCTTGACTCAAACAACAGGTCATAAAGCTCGAGATAATGCATCAATTGCATTTCGACGGTTAAGCTCACTGAACCATCCTGCATAAGCTCGTCTGGCAGCTCGCTTGCAAAGTATTCCAAGACGGCCCTCCCTCGGAAACCCTCACCGCCACCAATGTCCGCAGGCACGCGCATGTTAGACACGTGGTCATTAAGCAAACGCAGTGTCGAGAAATATCTATTTTCAAATCGTTGGCGTTCAAACTCCTCCCTGGTTTCCGTCAACTCCCCTCTTTGCAATGATAGCTCTTTGCGTTGGAGCACAAGCGTAACAATCAACCCTGCGAAGGCCAACCCCGAGAATAACGAAGATATGCTTCCGAACATATCTCCCGAAACCCCCGGGTCGCCAGGCTCCCCGTATTGGATAGGGATTATAATCCACCCAACCAACCAAATCAGAACTACCAGCAGCAAGAGCAGGGAGACGATGCTTGCATCACGCCAAATTTCTTCCGCCCTTGCATCTCGCGCGAACCGTCTAGTCACGATCAAAAATGCGGCTATCAGGCACAGAAATCCAATGGCCGTAAGGGCAATATTTTGGGGCATCGTTAACTATCGGCTGCTGACTAATTTCCGTAGAAATGCATATCCGCCAAAATGGTTAGCCTACAAGCAAGTAAAGCTCGACAAAATTGCGAAGTCCAATGCATGATGTCGAGAAGTCACTTCACTACCAGATAGAGGAACCCGCGGCGCATCGGCAGATAGGTGATGTCGACGCACCAGACCTGGTTTGGCCGGTCCACCCGCAGCCCCCGCAGCAGGTATGAATAGGCCTTGTGCCCTTTCGCGGGCTTGCTGGTGTTCGGCTTCTGGTAGATCGGCATCAGCTCCATCAAGCGCATGAGCCGACGGATGCGCTTCTCGTTCACCGCATGGTCCTCATTGCGCAGGTGCCGCGTCATCTGGCGAACGCCGAAGAACGGCCTTGAGGAACTGCACGTCGATCAGCCGCATCAGGGCGAGGTTCTGCTCCGTCTCACCCTGCGGCGTATAGTAAAACGACGACCTAGGGTCAGGACCCATTGAATTCATAGGGTTGAACTGATTCAGTCGTGCCGAAGGGGGCGACTGATGAGTGATCTTTTCTGGCTGAGCGATGCGCAGATGGCGCGGTTGCGGCCTTACTTTCCGAAGTCTCACGGACGCCCTCGCGTGGATGACCGGCGCGTGCTGAGCGGGATAATCTTCGTTAATCGCAACGGCTCGCGGTGGCGGGATGCCCCTCGGGAATACGGTCCGACAAAGACACTCTACAATCGGTGGAAACGTTGGGGCGACATGGGTGTCTTTGCCCGGATTATGGCAGGACTGGCCGCCGAGGCCGCCGCTCCGAAGACCATGATGATCGACGCGACCTATCTCAAGGCCCACCGCACGGCGACCAGCCTGCGGTCAAAAAAGGGGGGCGCGGCCGACTGATCGGTCGCACGAAAGGCGGGATGAACACCAAACTTCACGCCGTCACAGATGCCGATGGACGCCCGCTCCGTTTCTTCATGTCGGCAGGCCAGGTCAGTGATTACACCGGCGCGGCGGCCCTGATCGGCGGCCTGCCCAATGCGGACTGGCTTCTGGCCGATCGCGGTTATGACGCCGACTGGTTCCGCGAGGCCCTGCAGAGCAAAGGCATCACGCCCTGCATCCCAGGCCGGAAATCCCGCAGTAAGCCCGTCATATACGACAAGCGCAGATACAAGCGCCGCAACCGCATCGAGATCATGTTCGGCAGGCTCAAAGACTGGAGGCGGGCAATCCAGAAAATGCCATCAAGGACGAGGCGGTGGTTGGTCGGCTTGCGTCCATTCGAGGCTCGGACGGCGAGGATGAAGCGTTCAAAAAACGCCCATTCATCGTCAGACATAAGATCTCGTGCCAAGCTGGTCTCCATCGCAGATGCCAGCTTGAATCATGCCCCGAGGCCGAGGAGAATCCCTTTTGTCAACATGACCTAGCCCCAAGGAGCCAAAAGCGTGAAAAAGCCCTTCGATCTGATGCGTGAGGTCGCCCGGTTCGGCGTAAGCCAGGGTGTTTCGCTCAATGATCCCGCGATGCCGGCAGCTTTTGGCTTGCATGTCGATAATTCGATGAAGAAGGCGATGTTGGAACCGACCTTTCTTCAGGGTCTCCGTGTCGAAGCCATGTTCGAAAACCTTGTGACGAGCCTGGGCGAGGTCATGATGATCAAACCCGAAGACACTGGTCCCCTCCAATCCGCCGTGCCAATGCAAGCGCCCGATTTCCGGATCGTGCTGAAAGATGGGTCGAATTGGCTTGTCGAGGTGAAGAACGTCTATGTTCAGAATGCCCTGCGCCAGCGCCGCAAGCTCCTGAATCGAGATTATCGGCGCTCGCTCAACAACTATGCGCAGGCGACGGGTGGAACGCTCAAACTAGCCATTTTCTGGGCTCGGTGGTCAATCTGGACCTTGATCGATCCCGAGCAACTAGCTCCCGGTGACCAGAACCTGACGCTCGACATGATGGACGCGATCAAGACGAATGAGATGGCATTGGTCGGCGATCAGACCCTTGGATTACGGGCGCCGTTGACGCTGCGACTGACGATGGATCCTGATCGCACCAGCGACATCGGTGAGGATGGAAGTGTGTTGGTCACCATCGGCAAAGCCAAGCTTTTCTGCGACGGTATGGAGCTGTTGCATCCGCACGACCAGCAGATCGCCTGGACCGTGATGAACTATAGCGACTGGGAAATACCGGACGCCCGCGCAACCGTTGACGGAAAGCGCCTTCTCGCGATCGAGTTCGAGAGCAACCCGCCGGAGCTGAGCTATCAAGGTTTCGAAATGGCTGGCAGCCTCAGCCGGATGTTCGCCAACTATTACGCGCAGCGAACGATGTCCGGCAATGCAGTCATCGATATCAACGCGCCGATACAAACTGAATGGTTCACTTCGCTTCGTTCCAGAGAAGGCTTGAACCGGATGCCACTGTGGCGCTTTGTTATGCAGCCAAATTATGAGGAATTGTAGCTAGCTTTCTTTCCAAAAAAGAGTTGGCCACCGCCAGTTCCCCGATCTTGGCGTGCAGGTCTCTGACTTGGTCTTCATCGATCACCGGAACCTTGCGGCCGCCGCGTTCAAAGACACCAGACGCGCCGTCCAGCAGCGCACGTTTCCATTGGTTGATCATCGTCGGATGCACGCCGAACCGGCTCGCCAGCTCCGACACGGTCGCCTCGCCTTTCAGCGCCTCAAGTGCCACCTTCGCCTTGAAATCAGGCGCGTGCTGCTTTCGTTTCAACATCGTCGATCTCCTTCGGGATGAAGATCAGCAGACAGCAAATCTGAGCTTACGTCAGTGTCCAGTTTTCGGGGAGCACCTCATTGACCTGCCCCCCGCGAAATCCCTCACCTTAATGTAGAGTCTGCGCCAACTCTGAAGGAGCAGACTTATGAGAAAGAGCCGTTTCACCGAGGCGCAGATCATCGGAATGATCAAGGAGCAGGAGGCCGGGATGCCGACTGCGGAAGTGTGCCGTAGGCATGGGCTGAGCACTGCGACGTTCTACAAGCTGAAGGCCAAGTATGGCGGCATGGAGGTGTCCGAGGCTGCCAGGCTAAAGGCCCTTGAGGACGAGAATGCCAAGCTGAAGCGCCTGCTTGCGGACACCATGCTGGACAATGTCGTGTTGAAAGACCTGCTGGGAAAGAACTGACGACATTGACGAAGCGGCGAGATGCGGCGCTCCGGGTGATGCGGGATCATGACATCTCGCAGCGCCGGGCCTGTAGGCTGGTTGGTGTCGATCCCAAGACCGTTCGGCGTGAACGCCCGCCGGACAGTGCCGATATCCGCCAAGAGATGCAGGAGATCGCCGGCAAGCGGCGTCGGTTCGGGTATCGCCGGATCGGGGTCCTGCTGGAACGCAAGGGCATGATCATGAACCACAAGAAGCTGTATCGCATCTATCGCGAGGAAGGGCTTTCGGTGAAACGACGGCGAGGCCTGAAACGGGCGCGCGGCACGAGGACGCCGATGCCGGTTGCCGCGTGGCCCAACGCGCGCTGGTCGTTGGACTTCGTGTCCGACAGCTTTGGCGCGTCGCGGAAGTTCCGGATCCTGGCGGTGATTGATGACTGCACCCGGGAATGCCTGTGCCTCGTCGCGGACACCAGCCTGTCAGGGGCGCGTGTCGCCCGGGAACTCAGCTCCCTGATCCGGATTTACGGCAAGCCGGGTTGCATCGTCAGTGACAATGGCACCGAGTTCACCAGTCGGGCCATCCTCAAATGGGCCGACGAGAACGAGGTGCCGTGGCACTACATCGACCCAGGCAAGCCCCAGCAGAATGCCTTCGTCGAAAGCTTCAATGGCAGCCTGCGGGACGAGCTACTCAACGAAGAAATCTTCGACAGCTTGGACGACGCACGGCGAAAGCTGGCGCTCTGGCGCTACGACTACAACACGATCAGGCCACACTCGTCCCTGGCCAACCAGACGCCGCAGCAAGCGCGCCGGACGCTTGAGCAATTTGAGGGCTTCGCGCCCGGCGCGCTTGCGAAAGATGACCAAGCCGAATACCGAAATCCAAACTGCAGACTCTCGTTATGAATGAGGGACCAGTGGGATGCAGGTCATGTCGAACATCGACGGGACCGGAATTATCCATGAGAGCTAGGTTCGATATTGCGCATAAAAGCATAGACGATGGACTGGTCGCTTTTGCCTAGAAGGGTGGCTGGAGCGCAGCCGAAGTCGGCATGGGCGCGATTCAGCCAGTAGCAGAGCCGGAGATCGGACATGTCACTCGGTCTAAGCCTCAGGATGCGGTGGATAATGTCAAATACCCTGCCTTCCTCAATGTCGAACTGGAAGGACGGCAGCGCGAGAGCCTCGTGTTTCGTCAATACTATGATCTCGTTGCGGCGTGCCAAGGATTGCACGACCCCTTCCGGGTCTTTCGTTTCGATGCGCAACAACGCGCAGGCATGTGCTGCGTCGACCAGGTCCAGACTGGCCAGAAGACGGCCCGCGACTTCTTCGGCTCTCTGCTGCTCCGTGGTGGACATCCTCACCCCTCCTCGAGAAGGGAGCGATTCAGGGCTTCATTGAACAACATATCATCGAAGAGGGTGACCTCCCCAACTGACAGGTAACAGCCGATGCACTCCGGGCAGACATGATGACCCTCGCGCAGCAATTGCTGTAAGCGGGATTCCACGTTTATAATCAACTCGCCCGTATCCGTAATCACGATACGTCCGTCACGTATGATGGCATGCCCGTGAAGTGGGGCGGGATGAGTTATCGATGCCATATCGCGAACTGGTTGATGCTCGCACCACCACGCTACTGGAGCCGCGGGCCGAGAAATACATTCATGTTGCCTCTCGCGGTTCGACCTTCTGCCAATACACATTGACCGGCAGGCTTGCCGCGCGACGCTCGATGTCCGACAATGATGCTGGCCTGTAGTCCCACACATCGACGCCGACGTTACCGCATTATGTGAACCTAGCCAGCCGGCATGAACGTGACCGAACAGTTGCAGGCCACCGCGCCGCGCCCCCGGCCATGTCAGCATTGGGTAATGGCACATGAACAATCTTCGTCCATTGACCAGAGTATCGGCATCGCTATACCATGGCAGATCACAGATCCAGGTTCATCGTAATTGCCGCGCACCAGATGCTTTCGGCCCGGTATGGCGTGATAGATCGTCCGGATATCACGCCTCTGAGCGTCGGTTGTTCTCCCGCCGATGAAATCGCCTAGAACCCATAGATCGTCGCTGGGCTGGACCCGATCACGGCACTCGACCAGCATGCAAGCATTCATTGCGGATGCATCAGTAAAAGGCCGATGGCAGAGATCGATAATGCGGTCATGTCCGTAGTGCGTGTCTGCGGTGAACCAGTGCATGTTAACCTTCCTCATCCCGGTAAGCGCGGTCTTCGGCGTCGATCTGATGAACGCGCGCGATGTAAGCCGCCAGTAAATCTTGCAGCAGTGTCGGATCGTCGATGTTGGTAAAGCCGGGCAACGGGTAGTGAAACGACCCGGCCATCTGTTTCTCTATCGCCTGTCCGCCATTGGCCTCGAGCTTGGCGAGGGAGTCGGACAGCTGATACCATCTTGATGCCGTCCGCGCCCAGCCAGACTGGTAATTGATCGCAATGAGCTGGGACGTGGTGATATAGGCGCTGCCCAAGCGGGGGTGATTAATGACTTCGCCCCACAAGATGACATGGCCCCGCGGTGAAAGCGCCGGATGCCAGCGCGTCAGCACCGGGGCGTTCAGGAGATCGGCGGCCGATGGGCCTGCCTGAGTAACTTTTATGGCGCGCAGGACCTTGTCATACCAAGCACGTTTATGAGGGGGCAGTTTCATGAGCAGATCCTCGGAATCTAGGAGGTCGACCGCAGCCGGGGCGGCGGGAAAATGGATTCTTGGAAGGGAGTGGAAAGGGCGGTGCTATTCAGACCGGGGTTCTTTTTGAAGAGCCAAGCAGCATCATGGGCTCCTATTTGCCTGCGACGATCAAGGGCGCCGCAGTGCGATCCGCCTCTCCATCACTGGAGAGAGTAGGCACGACGACCTGCTTTGCGTATTCGGCGAGCTGTCTTGCATCCATCACCTGATGTTCGGCCAATAATGCAGCCATCTCGTCTAGCAGATCGACATTGGCGTGCAGGATCACCTGCGCGTCCCGCTCCGCGGCGGCGATCCTCTCACGGATCCGCGTCTGAATGGTTGCTGGGAGATCGAAAAAAGCCGTTGGGTCAGGCTCTGCGGTGAGCCAAAGCGGCCCTGTCGCGCCCAGGCCCAAGGCGAACTCTTCGTGCATCAGGCTTTGCATGACCTTTGCGAGATCACTTTCGGTTCCACCACCGGCACCCGCGCTGACATCACCAAGAATGAGTTTTTCCGCCTCTCTTCCGGCAAGGTCTTTGACTCGAAGTGCATGCAGGGCAGGCGCACAAGGCTCCACGGGGCGCGGATCCATAACGAAAATCCCTTGTCTCGAGGCCAGCCGAATACCAACGGGTTCGCCCAGATCCAGCGCCATGGCGGCGATGAAGTGACCGAGTTCGTGGACGGCAATTCGCCAGCGGAGGTTATCCGGAAATCGTGTCTGGTCGCCGAGGAGAGCCGACCGTAAATCGCTCTCCTCCAGATTTCGTCTCGCTGCTCGAGCAGATGTGCGAGCCGTGCGCAGAGCAGCGGCGCAATCCGCACCGGTCTTTCCGACCGCGAGAGCCGCCAAGGCCATTAGATCGGCATCGGGCAGGTCCGAACCCAGATGCTGACGCAAGATAACGGCGAGTTCAGCCGGGCTCGGCGGCATGATCTGAATGCGGCGGTCGAAGCGCCCTGCGCGGATAATGGCGGGATCGATGCGCTCGAGATGATTGCAGGCCGCGATCACCACGACACCGTCGCGTCCCGCAATTCCGTCGAGTTCTTCGAGAAGGCCGGAGATGATCCGCTTGTAGTAGGATGCCCCATGATCATCGCGGGTGGATCGCGAGCCAAAGGCATCTATCTCGTCTATGAACAGAATGCTTGGTGCCGCGTTCGCCGCGGCTTCGAAAGTCGCGTGCATCGCTTTCAGGAACGCGCCAATGTGGCCTTCCCCAGACCGTTGCCAGATCGCATAGCTGGCCGAGAAAAAGCCGATTCCAGCTTCAGCAGCCAGCGCCCTTGCGAGGGTAGTTTTCCCGGTGCCTGGCGCGCCGTATAACAGGATACCGCGGCATATCTCGGTTGCAGATAAGCTACTCCTCGCCCAGTCACGGAGATCCTGAACGATCTGGAGAGCGAGGTCCTTGGCCTCGCCGAGGCCTGCAATCGCGGTGAGGGGCGGTGTGTCCGATGCTGTAGCTCTGGGCCTGCAAACCCTGTTCAGCGTCCTGATTGCTCTACTTGCTGTCCGAGCGCGCATGGCCGCGATGATCTGTGCCGGGGTCAGTCGACGAAGGTGGTCATCATCCGGTAAATACCGCTGAACAATGGACATCGCAGGCGGGTGGGAACCAACACGTGGATAACACCAGGCGATCATCCAAGCGACCCGTTCCCGACTGGGCAGGACATCGGATATGATGAGCGGGTCGAGCTGGGTGATCATAGGTGGCGCGCTGCGCGGGTTGGCAAGAACAACGATCGGCAGATCATCAGACACCAAGTCAGAAACCTGCAATTTCTCCGGATTGCAGACGAAGCTGAAAGGTTTACTCACCCCGGGAGGCAGCGGTGTAGCAGAAGCCACCGCCCACAAGATACGTGTAAGTTCGAGCTCGAAAGAATGCTGGTCCAGCTCCGAGCCAATGATCGAAATGGCTCCTGGCTGCAGCATGCGCCGAGCATTGGCTTCGGTTCCAATCATCTCGGCCAGCGTTAACGCGAAATAGAGCTTAGCAGGATCGGGACGCCGATCTTGCCGTAGGACGCCGAACCCGGCCCCGACTGGACCCTGGCAGAAACGAGCCCTGGCCTCATCGCACAGCACTTCGACTCCCTCATGAATGCCGGGCAGGTGGGCGGCGGGCTTCCTCACGTCGAGGTCGGGATCTACTGATGCAAACGCGAGCTCGGCTGTCGCCAGCAGCATCAGATGCGTGCGGTGCGGTGATGATGCTTGTTTCTCGGGGGGTGAAGGTGGGGACATGTCTTATCTCCGGTCACGCGTATCCTGTCCCGACAGGGCATCTGTCGAGCTAAATAGAGCTACGAGAGTGGGGGGTTGTTGGCTCCCGAGATACTGTCGGAGCCTTATACGTCAGCGCGTGGAAACGCTCTGATTTATTCAGGTGAGAGGGGCGCTATATTCTAGGATGTAGGCATTTCATAATCGTTCAGATTGGCCGCATGAATCTTCTATGGGTGTTTGTGATGGAGCATTGAGCTGATCATCAGCATAGGGACATTAGCTCCGCATCGTCAACATGGTTTTCAGCTGGAAGTGTGGTTTAGTGCCCTGAAAAAACTAAATAACTTTTGTTTTCGCATTCGGCCATGCGATCTGTGAAAATATTCGGAAATTCGCATTGTGAACAAATGATCATTGAAAATGATTCACGCATTTAATCGGAATGGGTTCTGAGCGATGATCATGGGACATTGCTCCTTGAGGTGCCATCGCATGATAAGCGGAACTAATCTCTGGAGTGCAGTATGATCTCGAAAAGCACCGATCTGTTCAGTGTAGTGGAGGGGGTCTTTTATCGCGCTGTCGATCCGACCTATCTTGGTTCAAGCTTGAGTGGATCGAGGCGGCCGGGCCGCTATTCCAACGCCGATCAGCCCACCCTTTATCTCAGCTCCTCTCCTGAAGGGGTTGAGGCGGCCATGAAGGCTCATGCACATGAACGAGTAGAGCATCTTCAGCTTATTCAGGTGTCTGTCCGTGCCCGTCACGTTTTCGACCTTCGCGACGAACGCTTGTGCACCCTTGCAGGCGTTTCCTTGAACGATGCCACCGCTCCTTGGCAGGATCTCGTGGCAGAAGGAAAACGGCCTTCGTCGTGGGACGTGCGGGACCGCCTTATCAGCTTGGGTGCCAAGGGCCTCATAGATCCTTCGAGAAAGGCTCCTAGCCTCTGGCACCTTGTGCTGTTCGAGTGGAACAAGGATGGGGCGCCGAAAGTGCAGCAGATCGAATAAGTGGGTGAAGGTCGGCTCTGCGCTCCGACCGTCGATCATGGGACGGAGCGGCCGCTCACCGTTGCGGATAGACCGTGCGCGGGATTGTGTGCATCTTCGGAGTAGTCATCTGGGGAGAGACATGGACACCGACACCAACCGCCGCCACCGCGGGTCGCCTGGAACAAGGGCCGCATCGTCGGCCAGAAGCGGCCGCTGCAGCCGAAGCATGTTTGGTCGATCCGGATTCGGCTGGAGATGTCCGGCGATCTCCGGGATCTCGCCCTGTTCAACATGGCGATCGACAGCAAGCTTCGGGGCTGCGATCTTGTCCGTCTTCAGGTGCGCGACGTGTTCGCGGCAGGACAGGTCCGGGAACGCGCGTCCGTCATCCAGCAGAAGACAGGACGCCCCGTCAGGTTCGAGATCACGGAGAC